>CAJBIL010000457.1 GCA_903953145.1 uncultured beta proteobacterium | reverse complement strand
TCTAGGCAGGCGCGCTGAAATTAAACACGACGCGCTTGATAAATTATCAAATTATCAAGTAATCAAGTGATTACGGGAAAATCCACCCATGCGGCAAGGCCGCCGAGGATGGGTGCGCTTTCCAGACGGAATTTGGCATCATGCAGCGCTGCGATGCGGGCGACGATGGATAATCCGAGGCCATGCCCTTCTTCGCCGCTTTCATCAAGCCGGCGAAAGCGCGCCAGCACCTCGCTCCGCTTTTCTGCCGGGATACCGGGGCCGCTATCGCTGACATGCAGGCACACGCGGCCGGCAACAGCGCGCTGTAGTCCAATCTGCACGCTGCCACCGGGCGGTGTGTAGCGAATGGCGTTATCGACCAGATTACGGATCAACACCTGCAACAGCAGCGGGGAGCCGGCCAGCATGATTTTCTGGCTGTCATCATTGGCGTTGCCGGTGATTTTTTCAACTTCCTGCACGCCTTCAAGTTCCTCAACTTCAACTTCAACACCTTTCTGAATCGCCGCCGGCACCAGCAGGGCGACCGTTTCGATCAGCAAGGCGTGAAGATCGCATGGCGCGCTGCCGGGCAAGGCGGATTGCGCATCGAGCCTCGCCAGCGTGAGCAGTTGATCAAGCAGACGCGCGGCGCGGCGGCTGCCACTCACCAGATTATCCAGCGCGTGACGACGGGTGGCCTCATCGATCGCGGCGCTGGCCACTTCGGCGTGCGTTTGCATCACGGCTAGCGGCGTGCGCAGCTCATGTGCGGCGTCTGCGGTAAAGCGGCGCTCTTCTTCCTGCGTGCGCGTTACGCGCTCGAATAGCAGATTGAGGCGTTCAAGAATCGGGGTAATCTCGCGCGGTGCGGTACTCAGGGCAATCGGCTGCAAGCGCTCCGGCGCCTGCGCTGCAATCGAGTCGGCAAGCTGTTCAAGTGGCCGGAAAGCAACCACCACAAAAGCGCCCAGCGCGAGGCCCAGCAAGGGCAAACCAAACAGGAGCGGGATCAGTAGATGCCAGGCCACCTCGTCGCTGACATGATCCCGGCTACGCATGGCATCGGCCACCTGGACCAGATGGTGATGCTTCGGGTCCCAGGTGCTAAACACCCGCCAGGATTTCCCTTCAACCTCGACATCGGAGAATCCCTCGCTCGTCATTGACAAGCGGGTGGCCGGCGCGCCTGCCGAATGCGTTAGCAGCACCGATTCGCCTTCCCATATCTGGAAAGCCACCTTGTTGTCGTAACGATGCCGGGGCAGATGCGCATCCAGATCATGCGCTTCATCGCCCAGAAACGTAAAAAGCAGCGTGGCGGACTGCGCCAGATGCGCGTCAAGCAACGCCTCTGCTTCGTGACGGGCTTCGCGATAGGCAATGATGCCGACCGTAATCCAGGCCACCGTCACGGCCAGCAGAACCCCAACCAGAATGCGCCAGCGTAAGGAATAGGTTTTCATCAAGCGTTCTTTGATCCTGGAAAAAGCAGTTAACCACAAACACAGATTCTCGCAGGTCGTGGCCCGGGCTTACTTGCCGGCTTCGGGAATCATGTAGCCGACGCCACGAATCGTCCGGATCAGCGCTGGCGAGAGCTTGCGGCGCAGATGGTGAATATAGACCTCGATGGTATTGGACTCTACTTCGCTCCCCCAGGCATAAAGCCGCTCCTCGATTTGCGCCTTGGTCATCACCCGGCCGCAGTGATTGAGCAATTCATGCAGCAGGTCGAACTCGCGCGCCGAAAGCTCAACGGCCTGGCCAGCCAGCGTCACACTGCGCGCCGCCGGATCAAGCTGCAGATCATCATGCGTGATCGCTGCCGCCGCCCGCCCGCCGGTGCGCCGCACCAGGGCCCGCAAGCGGGCACCCAACTCACCGAGATTGAATGGCTTGATCATGTAGTCATCAGCGCCGGCATCGAGCCCCGCCACCACATCTTCCGGCGTATCGCGCGCGGTCAGGATCAACACCGGCAGCGGATTGCCGGCGCTACGCAAGCCCTTCAAAACCTCAAGCCCGGACAAGCGCGGCAATCCCAGATCAAGCACCAGTGCGGCAAACGGCTCATTCGCCAGTGCATGGCGCGCCGCCAGGCCATCCGACACCCAATCGGCCTGCCAGCCCGCCTGCCGCAAACCCATCTGAATCCCCTCGCCAAGCAGCAAGTCATCTTCAACAATCAGAATCCGCACGATTTTTCTTTCAGGAAATAGGGGCGTTGCGGGGTGCAAAAATCGATCTGAAAAATCGCGTTGCCCTGTAACCCGCATGGAATGGCGTTCTAGCTGTGCCATCTGCCGGACAACAAGCAAATACGCGGCTCTTCAGACAGTGCATGTGCTAGATCGCCATTTCATGCGGGTTGCAGGCAAGTACGCTTGGGGTGCGGGCTACAGCGAATCTGTATCAAACGGCGCATGGCCACACTCAGCTCCCCGCCCGCAATGCTTCAAGCGGCGCGGCTTTCAGCAAACGCACTGCGGCAAACCAGCCGGCGCCGGCCACCAGCGCGGCACCGCCGAGCGTGGCGGCCAACGGTAACCAGAGGTTTAACGCAACCTCGAAATTAAAGGCGTTGCGCGCCAGCACCTGCCCGACGCCAAGCGCGCCAAGCGCGGCAATCAGGCCGGCAAGGCCACCGACGGCGGCGAACTCGGCAAGCAAGGCACGGCGCAATTGATCGCGCCGCGCACCGAGGGCGCGCATCACCGCCAGCTCATAACGGCGCTCCTCAGCCGCTGATGCGAGCGCCGCGTAAAGCACGATAACCCCCGCCGCCAGCGTAAAAAGGAAGACAAACTGCACGGCCTGCGCGACTTGATCCATGATCGATTGCAGCTGGCGAACAATGGCGGCGACGTCAACCACGGTCAGGTTGGGGAATTCACGCACCAGTTGATTGACGAAATCAGCCTTGTCGGGCGACAGATAGAAGCTGGTGATCCAGCTGGTTGGATAGGCTTCCAGGATGCGCGGCGGCGTCAGTACAAAGAAGTTCACCCGCATTGTGTCCCAGTCCAGCTTGCGCAGGCTGGTCACCGCCATGCTGACAACTTCGCTGGCAACCACAAATTCGAGTTGATCACCGGGCTTCAGCCCCAGCGTTTTAGCCAGACCATCCTCCACCGAAGCAACGCCCTGCCCTTGCTGCTGTTCATCCGCAGAAAACCAGCGCCCTGCCGTCAAGGTGTTGCCTTCAGGTAAATCGCCGCGCCACGAGAGGTTGAATTCGCGATCAATCAGGCGCTTGGCGCGTTCATCTTCGAAACTGTCTGCCGTTACCGCCTGGCCGTTGATGCGGGTCAGACGACCACGCACCATGGGCGCGATTTCCGGCCTTAAACCGGCATCGGCAAAGGCGCGCCGCACGCCGGCCACCTGATCAGGCTGGATATTGACGACAAAACGATTCGGCGCCTCCGGCGGCACAGCACGCCGCCAGGCGTCAAGCAAATCGCCACGGATGACGGTAAGCAACAGCAACGCCATAAAGCCAAGCGCCAGGGCAACAATCTGCACCACACTGCTGCCCGAACGCCGTTCCAGGCTGGCCAGCCCATAGCGCCAGCCAATACCGCCCCCGGCGCTGGAGGAAGCATGCAAACCACCGCGCAATCCCGCCGCCAGACGAATTGCCAGACGGGCAATCACGGCAAAAACCAGCAGCGCAGCCGAAAATCCGCCGACCACATAAGCCCCCAGCCGCAACTCCCCGGCAACCCAGAACATCAAGCCCGCCAAGGCCAGCAAACCCAGCAGATAGCCACCCAGCAGCCCCGGTCGCGGGCTGCCCAGCTCGCGACGCAACACGCGCAGCGTGGACACGCGCTTGAGCTGGATCAATGGCGGTACGGCAAAGCCAAACAGCAACAACAGGCCGACCGCGACGCCCTGTAGGGCCGGCAACATGGTGGGGGGCGGTAACGGGGTGGCCAGCAACTGGGCCAGCCAGGCATGGAGTGCGAAATGCGCGACATAGCCCAGCCCGCAGCCAAGTAGCGCGGCCAGTACGCCGAGCACGGCAAACTGGCCAAGATAGAGGCGCAACAAAAAGCCCTGTGTCGCGCCAAGGCAGCGCATCACGGCGCAAGGATCAAGGTGGCGCTGCATGTAGCGCCGCGCGGCAAGCGCGACCGCAACCGCAGAGAGGACAACGGTGAGCAGCGCCGACAGGCCGAGAAACTTCTGCGCCCGATCCAGCGCAGTGCGGATCTCGGGGCGGGCATTTTGCGCGTCCTCGATACGCTCGCCCCGCCCCAGACGTGGCTCGATAATGCGCTGAAAATCCTTGATTTGCGGTAAGTCGCCAGCCAGCAGCAGACGGTAAGTGACCCGGCTACCGACCTGAATCAGCCCCGTCGCCGCCAGATCGTCCAGGTTCATCAGCAAACGCGGGGCGACGCTGAAAAAATTAACGCCACGATCCGGCTCCAGTGTCAGCATCGCATCGACCCGCAATGCCTGCCGCCCGACGACAATCTGATCGCCCACCTGCGCGGCCAGTGCCGATGCCAGTCGCTCGTCCAGCCAGATCGTACCGGGCGCTGGAACGCGCGTTGCCGGCGCATCCGCCACGTTGCGTGCCGGCGCGATGCGGAGCGCGCCACGCAAGGGGTAACCATCGCCGACAGCCTTGATTTCAGATAGTTGCGCACGCACTCCGGTGCCTTCGCCAAGCGTCACCATACTGGGGAAAGTGCGTGCTTCAACCAGCCGCAATCCCCGCGCCCGCGCTTCGGCAGCGATTGCCGGTGGCCACGGATGATCGGCCGTCAACAGCAAATCGGCACCGAGCAGTTGATTCGCCTCGCGTTCCAGCGCCTGCCGCACACGATCGGCAAAAAACCCTACCGCTGTCAGCGCCGCCACCGCCACCACCAACGCCGCCGCCAGCAGGCGCAACTCGCCGGCGCGTGCATCGCGGCGCAGCATGCGGAAAATGAAAGCCAAAGCGTTCAATCCAGCTCGCGCAGCCGCTCTACCGCTTCTTCAACACGGCGGATGGCGATCACTTCGATGCCGTCAATCGGGTGCTTCGGTTTGTTGGCCTCGGGGATCAGCGCGCGTGTGAAGCCGAGCTTGGCGGCTTCCTTCAAACGCTCCTGACCACGCGGCGCCGGCCGGATTTCACCCGCCAGACCAACTTCACCAAACACAATAAGTTTCGACGGTAATGCCTTGTTTTTAAGAGAAGATACAATTGCGAGCAACACGGCTAAATCGGCTGCCGGCTCGGCAATCTTGACGCCACCCACCGCGTTCACGAAAACATCCTGATCGAAGCAAACCACCCCGGCATGACGATGCAGGACGGCCAGCAACATCGCCAGGCGCTGTGCTTCCAGGCCCACCGTCAGCCGGCGCGGATTGCCGTGCGACTGATCAACCAGCGCCTGAATTTCAACCAGCAAAGGCCGCGTGCCTTCCTGCGTGACCAGCACGCAGGAGCCGGGCACATCCTGCCCGTGTTGCGACAAAAATAGCGCCGACGGGTTATTGACGCCCTTCAGCCCTTTATCGGTCATCGCAAAGACGCCAATTTCATTGACCGCGCCGTAACGGTTTTTCACCGCCCGGATCAGGCGGAAACTCGAATGCGTGTCGCCCTCGAAATACAGCACCGTATCGACGATATGTTCAAGCACTCGCGGCCCGGCCAGCGCGCCCTCCTTCGTTACATGGCCGACCAGAATGACCGTAATGCCGGTCTGCTTGGCCAGCCGCGTCAGCTGCGCGGCACACTCGCGCACCTGCGCCACCGAGCCGGGCGCCGAACTGAGCTGATCTGACCACAGAGTCTGGATCGAGTCGATAACCGCCACCTGCGGACGCTCGCTCTGTAGCGTAGCGAGGATCTTTTCGAGGTTGATTTCGGCCAGCAACTTGAGGTTTTTGGTATCCAGTGACAGCCGCCGGGCGCGCATCGCAATTTGCTGACCGGACTCCTCACCGCTCACATAAAGTACCTGATTGCCCGCAGACAACTCGGCCAGCGCCTGCAACAGCAAGGTACTTTTACCGATGCCCGGATCACCGCCGATCAGCACCACGCCCCCGGCGACCAGCCCGCCACCCAGCGCCCGGTCAAATTCGGCGATGCCGGTCGGCAAACGATCCTCTTCGCGTGCCTCGATTTCCGAGAGCGTCTGCAACTTTGAGGTGCCGCCGAGCGCCGCAAAACGGCTGTTACTGTTCGTCACCGGCTCGGCAATCGTCTCGACCAGCGTATTCCAGACCGCACAACCGGGGCACTGCCCCTGCCATTTGGCTGCGCTGGCACCACATTCGGTGCAGGAATAAATGGTTTTAACTTTTGCCATGCTCAGACCACGACCATCGGCACACGCGGCGCCAGCGCACAGAACAACTCATAACTGATCGTTCCGGCCGCTGTCGCCACTTCATCGGCCGGCAGAGCATCACCCCAGAGCTGCACCGTGCTGTCAATGCCGGCTGCGGGAATGGCGGTCAAATCACAGGCCAGCATGTCCATCGAAACGCGCCCCAGGGTTTTGCTGCGCTGGCCGGCGACCAGAATCGGTGTCCCGGTGGGCGCATGGCGCGGATAGCCGTCCGCATAGCCGCAAGCCACGATCCCCACCCGCGTCGGCCGCTCGGCGACGAACAAACCACCATAACCAACTCGCTCGCCGGCGGCGACGTCCTGCACCGCAATAATCCGGCTCTCCAGCGTCATCACCGCTTGCAGGCCGAGGCTTGCTGCCGGCGTATCGGCAAACGGGCTGCCGCCATAGAGCATGATGCCAGGGCGCACCCAGTCGCCGGCGGTTTGCGGATGGCGCAGGAGTGCCGCCGAATTGGCCAGCGAAACCGGGCATGACCAGCCTTCACTCATCTGCGCAAAGGACTTCATCTGTGCAGCAATGCCGCGCCCGCCATC
>CAJBIL010000456.1 GCA_903953145.1 uncultured beta proteobacterium | reverse complement strand
GAGTTTGCCCGGAAAGGCGGCCTGAGATGGTGCGCCTTAATATGCTCCTGCTGCTTGCCGTGGTGATCTGTGCGCTGGGTGTGGTGACCTCGCAGCATAAGGCGCGCAAGCTGTTTCAGGATCTCGAAGTCGAGCAGGATCGTGCCAAGCAGCTCGATGTTGAGTTTGGCCAGTTGCAGCTGGAGCTGTCGACCTGGGCAACGCCGCCGCGCATTGAAAAAATCGCCCGCGACAAGCTGAAAATGCGGACGCCGGAGGCTGCCAGGGTGGTTTCCGGCAATGCGGGTAATTTGCCTGGTCCGGTTGTTGGCGGGGTGCGCTGATGATGCGCTTCAAGTCCCGGCTGGCTCATAAATTCACGGAAAGCCCCGTGCTTCGCCTGCGTTTGCCGGCCTGGCGCTCGCGTCTGATGGCGCTGATCATTCTGGGTAGTTTTAGCGTCTTGCTCGGGCGCTCTTTCTATTTGCAGATTCTCAATACCGATTTTCTTCAGGAAAAAGGTGAGTCACGCTATCGGCGCGACCTTGAGGTGTCTGCTTCGCGCGGGAGTATTGCAGATCGTAATGGTGATGTGCTGGCCATTTCGACGCCGATGAAGTCGGTCTGGGCAATTCCCTCAGATGCCCGTTTGACACCGCCGCAAGCCAAACAGCTTGCCCAGTTGCTGGAGGTCGATGGCAAGGAGTTGTCACGCAAGCTGGCCAGCGACAAGACATTTGTTTATTTGCAACGCCAGATACCGCCCGACCTGGCGGACAAGGTTGCGGTGCTGAAACTGCCTGGAATTGGCCAGAACAAGGAATACCGCCGTTTTTACCCGACGGGTGAAATGACAGCACACATGGTTGGTTTTACCGGCCTCGACGACAAGGGGCTGGAAGGCGTTGAGTTGGCGTATCAGAGTCAGTTGCTCGGCCGTGCCGGTAGCCGCAGCGTGATCAAGGATCGGCGCGGGCAGATTGTCGAAGATGTGGTTTCGATGAAGCCGCCGCAGGATGGCAAGGATATCCGGCTGGCGCTTGACTCGAAGATTCAGTACCTCGCTTACAGTCAGTTAAAGCAGGCTATCGCCGAAAATAAGGCGAAGGCCGGTGGCGCGGTTGTGATTGACGCAAAGACCGGTGAAATCCTCGCGCTCGCCAACTGGCCAACCTACAACCCGAACAACCGCGAACACCTGTCTGGCGCGCAGTTGCGCAATCGGGCGGTGACCGATACCTTCGAGCCGGGCTCAACACTGAAGCCATTTACCATCGCTTTGGCTCTTGAAAGCGGCAAGGTGCGCTTTGATACGGTGATCAACTGTGCGCCCGGCAAGCTGACTATCGGTAGTGCGACGATTTCCGATGCCCATCCGCACGGTGCGTTGACGGTGGCGCAAGTCATTCAGAAATCGTCTAACGTCGGCGCAGCAAAGATCGCCGCCACCATGACGCCGCAGCAAATGTGGGAAATGTTTGATGCGGTGGGCTTTGGTCAGATCTCGCACCTTGGTTTCCCCGGTGAAGTCGGCGGTCGGGTGCGTCCCTGGAAAAACTGGCGGCCAATCGAGCAGGCGACGATGTCTTACGGTCACGGCATTTCCGTTTCGCTACTCCAGCTGGCGCGTGCCTACAGTGTGTTTGCCCGTGATGGGGACTTGATACCGCTGGCGCTGACCCGCACCGACGTATTGCCGCTCAACGGCACGCCGGT
>CAJBIL010000455.1 GCA_903953145.1 uncultured beta proteobacterium | reverse complement strand
CAACACCAATCTCATCACTTGTGCCACCCAACTGCGAGATACGCCACATCGTAATATAGGCAGCTTCCAGATCACGACAAAATCCCTTTGTATCAAAAAGTGAACAACTGGATTTATTTTCAACTATTCTCGCTTTTAAGCTTTGTAGATATGAAGGTTCGATCGCGATTCGAAGCGCGAGAGACTCATACGCTTCCAGAGACTGGGTAATCAATTCGGGTACGCCCATCGCATGCAGCAAACTACCTGCCACGCGAGATGGAAAAGAATTCCCCACATACGTCACGACCGGAAGACCTGCCATCAAGGCATCAGCTGCGGTCGTGTGCGCATTATACGGGTGCGTATCAAGGAACATATCAGCTTGCCTATAGCGCGCCAAGTGATCTTCAACAAGCGGCACTCGGCCCGCAAATACAAGACGCGAAGAATCTACACCACGCGCCTCAGCCTCTTTCCGCAGATTGCGCTGCGCCAATTCCCCGCGTGACATTAACCACAAAACGCTCCCTGGAACTTGGCTTAACAAACGCATCCAAACATCAAAGACCGGTGGCGATATTTTATAGTCATGACTGAACGAGCAAAAAACCACGCCCGTTTCCGGCAATCCACATTCTGCCCGCGAAGGCGTGCGCTCTGAAATACGCACACTGCCATCAGTTGGCAGATAGGTATCAGGTAGATAAACCACCTTCTCGCTGTAAAACTGCTGATGTTCAGGGGGAATAATGTGGCGGTCGGCCAGAATGTAATCAATGTAATCCGTCCCCATTGTTCCGGGATAGCCTAAATAGTTAATCTGGACGGGCGCCGGGCGAAACGAAAGAATATCGGTACGCGTATCCGACGTGTATCCGCCGAGATCGACCGCAATATCGACTTCCATGTCGCGCATCATTTGCGCAATCTGCTCAGAACCTATCTCACGCACGTCGATAAACCTGTCGAATGCTTTGAGCATGCGCCCTCTTAGCCTGCTCTGATCGTCGATACCGAGAGAAATTGCAATAGTTTCAAATCGCGACTTATCATGATGTTCAAACACGCCAGCCATCAAATGACCAACCGGATGCTCGCGAAAATCTGGTGAGATGTAGGCAATGCGAATTTTCTCGTGACGATATCGCTCCCCTTGCCAGAAAGATTTCACATTCTTGGGACAATAGTGCCGGGCAAAGATTTGGGCGGCAAGAAGATGATCGCTTGCGGCATCCGAAGCTGACATAAAAGCCAAAGATTTGCATGTGCGCCTTCCCGCACGCACACCTTCGATAATTTGCTCGGTCAAAGCATTGAAGTCTGTCCAGTCGCAAATGTGCATGCGTTCATAAAACAGCAGACCCAGCGCATAGTCATAATCAGGCTTGATCTTGATCAGGCGCTCAAACATTGCGATCGCCTGCTCACTTTGCTTAAATTCAGTAAGAATAATTCCGCAATTACCCAAAGCTCCAACATGATCGGGGTTGATATTCACCAGCCGATTAAATCTCTCAAGCGCATCGTTATGCCGAAACATGCCGCGTAACATCGCACCGCTATTAAGAAGCACCTCGGGATAATCCGGTTGAATTTCCAGCGCCGCATCAAAACTGCGCAGCGCCGACTCCTTGTTACCCATGTATTGCAGAACCGTGCCATGGACAAAATGCAATGGCGCAAACGTCGGTACGGCTTTCACACCACGCGCGCTTAATTCAAGCGCCTCCACAAGATTGCCTGAATTTAATGCGATGACACTCAGAGAATAAAGTGCGATGGGGTTGTCAGCGTCAGCAGAAAGCACCTCGTGAAATAACTGCCCAGCAGCGGCAAGATCGCCCTTGTTTTGCAGTTCGATTGCTTTGATCAACTGGTCATTCACTGCCATCTTTACTCACCTGAATATTTTTCATAACAAGCTGATACTTAACGATAAAAAAACACTTTGGCGCACTCAGAAACAAGCGGATTATTAAGCACTCATGCGCTCAACAGAAGATTTAATGCTACCAGTTATCTTCTGCGATTCCTGAAGATAGCAACTAATCTTAATCTGGGCAAAAAAAAGCGACAGAACTTTCAAGTCCTGTCGCTTTGTAGTCGCCTTAACAGATCGCTACTTGCCTGTCGTTGCCAAAATCCCATTATTGCCACGATCAAGTAACGATGGTGTTGTCAATGAAGCTGCCGTGGAAGCTCTATTGGCAATACCTGCGAGGCCAATCGGATTGCCATTTGGATCGAACTGTTTCAGTGCCTCAACAACACCACCCATGTTGGCCGAAACGATATTCGTAGTGGCCGACAATGTACTCGATGCCGAATTAACGCCAGGTGCCGCAGGCAAACTTGCAGTTGATGTCTGATCCACATTGAAAGACCCTATAGCCTGCGCCAACCCGCCAACCCGTGAAGACAAATCTTCTGTTACCGATTTGGAATTACCAACCGAAGTTGCAGGAGGCGTGGCGTACTCATTTTTGTCTGCAACAAACCAGACGTCTGCCATCGCATGCTTAGCGCCATTAACTGTTTCGTAATTTGAGACTAGTCCTTCAATGTTTCCATTGTTCTTGGTAGCAGATGCAGTAGCTGCAAGATCAAGCTTCGTAACACCCAGAGAGTCAAGCGAACGCAACTCACCTGACTGGGTTATACCATCCGAGTTTCCATCCACCCAGACATTCAGATCCGCGAAGCCGGTATCTGTGCTGGAAATGACACCATCCCCGTTGGTATCCATTGCACTCAAAGCGATGTACCCGTTAGCAGCCTTTTCGCCATTTGACAGCAATGTTGAACTACCAAAGAGCTCACTGCCATCGTTGATCAGGCCATCATGATTTCGATCCATGACCAGCAATCCATCCCCACCTGCGACCCATCCGGTATGTACCTTCTGTCCGGTCGCGAACAGATCAAACGACGCCCCGGCAGAAATACTTTGCGTTGTCACACCATCACCGTTCAAATCAAGAATCAGCGGAGTAGCCACCGCCAGGTGCGTTACCTGCTCGGTTGTCAAAGCCTGAACTTGAGCCGAGGTTAATGACTCACATTGAGTTGTCGTAAGTGCTTCAAGCTGTAGATCGGTGAATGACTTAATTTGATCAGTAGTCATCGTAACAAGCTGCGTCGTCTTCAGCGCAACGATCTGTGCAGTCGTTAAACCTAGTGACACTTGCTCAGTAGTCAGTGCAGAAATCTGCGCTGTCGAGAACACAATCAGATCTCTGGTTTCTAGGGCAGCAATCTGCTCGGTGCTAAATCCAGAAGCCAGCTGGGACGTTGTCAGCGCTGCAACTTGAGCAGTGCTCAAAGCAACAACACTGGCAGTGCTAAGTGTTGCTATCCCAGCCGTCGTCAAAGCAGCAACATCGCTTGTTTCCAAGGCAACGATCTGATTTGTTTTAAGAACGGATACCTGATCGGTGGTCAGTGCAGCGACCTGCAAGGTTGTCAGCGATACGATTTGAGCAGTCGTCAGAACAGTCATACCAGCCGTCGTTAGTGCAGCAATGCTTGCGGTCGTAAGCAGTGCCAGATCACGCGTTTCAAGAGTCAATATCTGACTGGTACTTAAAACAGATGCTTGATCCGTACTCAATACGGCAGCCTGCGACGTTGTTAGAGCAACAATCTGAGCAGTAGTTAGTGCTGTGATTTGGTCAGTCGTAAATGCCGTGACACCCGCAGTGGTGAGCGCTGCAATCTGGCTGGTTTTAAGTATCGCAACATCACGGGTTTCAAGCGCTGCAACTTGAGCAGTCGTCAGACTTGCCACCTGGGTTGTTGTCAAAGAAGCCGCTTGAGCAGTAGTCAAAGAGACAACCTGGTCAGTACTCAGTACAGCGACGCCCGCCGTGGTCAGCGCCACGATACCTGCTGTGGTTAATGCTGCAATACCGTCTGTCGTCAGTGCAGCAACACTGGCCGTCGTCAGCACAGCAACATCTCTTGTTTCAAGAGCAGCAACCTGTGTCGTGAGAAGTACAGCAACCTGCTCAGTCGTCAGCCCAAGCGCTTGAGAAGTCGTTAGGGCGGCGATCTGCGCTGTACTTAGCATAACAAGCTGCCCCGTGGTGAGCGCTGCAACACCGGCCGTCGTTAGCGATGCAGTTTGTGTCGTCGTCAATGCAACGATTTGTGCAGTAGTGAGCGCT
>CAJBIL010000454.1 GCA_903953145.1 uncultured beta proteobacterium | reverse complement strand
CTTGCCGCTGGCCAGCGTGTGCTGCATTCAGTCGCCTGGCGTGCCAGCGTATCGAACTGGCCGGTTTGCAGCAGGTTGACCAGCATCGGGATGGGCGGTTGTTGCGTGCTCGAAGAGGCTTTGTTCATGGTGAGCCGGGTGATTTTTCGGATTGTTTTGCGGCGCTGAGGTTTTTTGGCAGTTTTGGACTATTCGAGCGGCAGGCGTAGCTGCTGGCGACGAGCGATAAAGTCTTTTAACCCGGCCTCGGTGGCGGCCATGATGCCGCGTTGAAGGTCGCGCTGGAGGGTGTCGAGCGTGGCTTCAATCGTTGCTTCAATCAGGCCGGGTAGCTCGACGCCAAGGCGTGTGCTGATTGAATGCGCGAGGTCGGCAGCGAGGATGGCGGTCAGCGTTTCGTCGAAACGATCGGGGTTGGCTTCGGAGACGGCGGCTTCCGGCGAAACGATCTCGGTTAGCACCGGCAGGTCGTCAAAATCATCGGGATTTTCTGGGGTTTCGGGTGCATTGAGCGGCGCGGGTTGATGCTGCAACTCATGAATTGCGGCCGGTAGGTAGGGCGGATTGCCCGTGGATTCGGGCATCTGCATCTGCGGGGCAGGCGCAGCGATGAATGCACGACGGCGTCGCAGTGGGTCGATGGGGTTGAACGGGCTATTATCGGCCATCAGTTTTTTGGGCAGAGATCAATGTATTTGATCTCGTAGCCACGGTCCTTGTAAAACTTGACGCGCTCTCGCCCGGAAAGCCGTTCGCCTTCATGCTGCCCGACCACTTCGATCACGCTGGTGAACCGCGAGAAGCCCGGCGGAATCTGCTCAGAGAGGTTGATCAGGCGCTCGTCCTGCGGCAGTGTATCGAGTTGGCTGGCAATCAGCACGGGCGTTTCGTTGGCCAGTGGCGAGTCGCTGCGGGTGTGCGGGATAAAGCCGGTTGGCGGTTGCATCCATAGTTGCCGGTCAAGATTGGCGGCAACTTCTGTATCCGGCGCGTAAACCAGCAAGGCCTTTTTCTGGGCAAAGGCTTTGCTGATCAGCATTACCGTGGCCGCGATCCGGTCCGCTGCGTTATGGTAGAAATAAATCTGGGTCAATGGAGTTTTCCGGCGCGTTTGAGCAGGTAATGGGTGAGCAATGGTACCGGACGACCGGTGGCGCCTTTGTCAGCACCGGATTTCCAGGCAGTGCCAGCGATGTCGAGATGCGCCCATTCGAATTTTTTGGTGAATCGGGAGAGGAAGCAGGCGGCGCTAATGCTGCCACCCCAGCGCCCGCCAATATTGGCCATGTCGGCAAACGGGCTCTTCAGCAGGTCCTGGTAGTCGTCCCACAAGGGCATTTGCCAGGCGCGGTCATGTGCTTCTTCACCAGCCTGGGCAAGTTCGCGGGCGAGGCCGTCGTTATTGGCGAATAGCCCGGTGGCAACGTGGCCCAGTGCGACGACGCAGGCGCCGGTAAGGGTAGCGACGTCAATCACGGTTTCCGGTTCGAAGCGTTCAGCGTAGGTCAGGGCATCGCACAGCACGAGACGGCCTTCGGCATCGGTATTGAGAATTTCGATGGTCTGGCCCGACATCGAGGTGACGATGTCGCCTGGTTTACTGGCAGCACCGCCCGGCATGTTTTCCGAGGCGGCGACGATAACCGTCAGATTGATCGGCAGCTTCATCTGTGCGACAGCCTTGATGGTGCCGAGCACACTGGCAGCACCGCACATGTCGTATTTCATTTCGTCCATCCCCTCGCCCGGTTTGAGCGAGATGCCGCCGCTGTCGAAGGTGATGCCTTTGCCCACCAGTACGAGCGGTTTTTCGCTGTTTTTGCCCCCCTTGTAGTGCAGGACGATCAGTTTGGGCGGCTGGTGCGAGCCTTTGGCGACCGAGAGCAGCGAGTGCATGCCGAGCGTTTCCATGTCGGCACGTTCGAGTATCTGGCAGTCGATCTTGCTGTCAGCACTGTATTGCTGGGCGATTTTCTGTGCTGTTTCGGCAAGGTAGGTCGGGGTGCATACATTGCCGGGCAGATTGCCGAGATCCTTGGCCAGTGCCATGCCTTCAGCGATTGCGAAGCCCTGCGCCAGCGCTTCTTCTGCTGCGGCGAGTTCGGTCCGCCGTTCAACGGCAAAAGTCAGTTTGCGCAAAGGCCGGCGAACTTCGTCTTTCTTGCTTTTGAACTGGTCAAAGCGATAAACGGCTTCCTGGGCGACAATGGTTGCTTGCCGGATACGCCAGGCTGCGTTGCGTTTTTTGACCGCAATTTCGGTCAGAAATACGGTGCCGTCAAAAGCGCCGGTTTCATTCAGCGTTTTGACTGCGCAACGAATTGCATCGGAATATTCTTTCTCACGGAATTCTTTTTCCTTGCCGAGCCCGACCAGCAGTACCCGGTCGCACAAGGTGCCGGGAACATTGTGCAGAAGTAGGGTCGTGCCTGCTTTTCCCTCCAGATCACCGCGCCGGATGATGTCGGAAATGTAGTTCCGTGCAGCATTGTCGAGCAGTTCGGCCGACAGGGTGAGCTTGCGCGGCTCAAAGACGCCGACCACAACGCAAGCGCTGCGTTGCTTTTCCGGGCTACCACTTTTTATGCTAAATTCCACGTGCTACTCCTTGAACAATGCAGTTTTGCGCCAAAAGTCGATTATCACTGCAGTTTTTCGTTAAAGTCAAAAAATGATCTTTCAGCGCACGGTCCGGCGCGAGTTTACACACGCTGCCGCCGGCATATTTGTTGCGCTTTTCGCCATTCTGGTCACGACGCAGTTGATCCGTTTGCTGACCGAAGCGGCCGGCGGCAAGGTCGCGCCAGAGGCGGTTGCCGCGCTGCTTGGCTTCGCCGCGCTTAACTATTTGCCCATTCTGCTTTCACTTTCGCTATTCATCGCAATTTTACTCACGCTTTCGCGCAGTTACCGTGATTCGGAAATGGTGGTCTGGTTTTCGTCCGGTTTGTCGCTAACCGCCTGGGTGCGCCCGGTCTTGGCTTTTGCTTTGCCTCTGGCACTTGCAATCGCGCTTCTATCGTTGTTTCTTTCGCCCTGGGCGCTTTCGCAGAGTGCTGAATTCCGGCAGCAGTTGAGCACGCGTAACGATGCCGGCCAGGTTTCTCCGGGTGCGTTTCAGGAGGCAACTTCTGCCGAGCGTGTTGTTTTTGTCGAGGCTGTTGCGGATGACGCCAGCTTTGTCCGCAATGTCTTTGTGAGTTCTGTTCAGCACCAGCGTCTGGGGGTGACAATGGCTGCCACCGGGCATCAGGAGTCAGCCCCGAACGGTGATCGCTTCATGGTGCTGGAGAACGGGCGCCGCTATGAGGTTGAGCCCGGTTCGCCGGAGTTTCGTATCCTTGAATTTGCGCGCTACGCAATCCGTATCGAGACGAAGGAGTCGCAGGGAATCGAGCGTACGCCACAGAATATGCCGACCTGGGATTTGCTTGGTGAGGATCAGCCGAGATATCGGGCAGAGTTGTTGTGGCGGCTAGGGATTCCGTTATCTGCCGTTGTTCTTGCCTTGCTGGCGATTCCGCTTTCTTTCGTTAATCCACGCGCCGGGCGTTCGGCAAATATGTTGCTGGCCCTCTTTACTTATATGGTCTATAGCAATCTGATTTCGATCAGTCAGGCCTGGGTTGCCCAGGGCAAGTTGTCTTTTGTGCTGGGTTTGCCACTGGTTCATTTGCTGATGCTGGCTTTGCTGCCATTGCTGTTCTACCGGCGGATTGCTGTTTTGTCATTTACGCGGATGTGGCGATGAAGATTTATCGTAAATATCTGGCGCGTGAGGTGGTCGCGGCAATTTTGCTGGTGTTGTCGGCGTTTCTGGCGCTCTTCGGTTTTTTTGACATGATCAATGAGCTGAAGGATGTCGGGCAGGCCGGTTATCAGCTCAGTCATGCGGTGTCGTACGTCCTTCTTCGCCTTCCCGGCAGAGTGTATGAGTTGATGCCAGTGGCGATACTGATCGGTACGCTTTATGCGCTTTCTACATTGGCCAGGCATTCTGAAATTACGATTTTGCGTGCTTCGGGGCTGTCGACCAAGGCGCTGTTGTTTAGTCTGTTTCAGGTTGCGGGGGTGTTTGCGCTGACCACTTTTCTGATCGGCGAGCTGGTTGCACCGCCGGCTGAACGGGCGGCCAATCAATTGCGCCTGAAGGCCGTCAGTTCGGTGGTTGCGCAAGAGTTCCGGACTGGTTTGTGGGTTAAGGATGAGCGCAGTTTCATCAACGTACGCACAGTGCTTCCCGATACCCGTTTGCGTGGCATCCGTATTTATGAATTCGACGATAACGCGCAGTTACGTTCGGTCAGTGAGGCGGAGGAGGGGGAGTATGTGCCGCCTGCCAGCTGGCGCTTGAGCGGAGTGGTGCAGACGGTGCTTGAAGGTGAGCGCGCCAGTATCGTGAAAAAGCCGGACATGCTATGGCGTTCGGCGCTCAATCCTGACATTCTTTCTGTCTTGCTGGTGGTGCCGGAACGTATGTCGTTACTGCATCTCACCGCGTACATCAAGCATTTGTCAGAGAATCACCAAAAAACGCAACGCTACGAAATCGCATTGTGGAAGAAGTTAATTTATCCTCTGGCGGCTTTTGTGATGGTCGCCCTCGCCCTGCCTTTTGGTTATACGCATAACCGGATGGCTGGCGTCAGCCTGAAAATTTTCTCCGGGGTCATGATTGGTGTTTTCTTCCATATGCTCAACGGCTTGTTCTCAAGCTTGGGCGTAATCAATAGCTGGTCGCCAGCCTCGAGTGCGGTTGCGCCTTCTGCGTTGTTTTTGCTGGCAGCGATGGGGATGCTCTGGTGGGTTGAGCGACGCTGAGTAAGCAAACAAGCCTTAACTGATGATCAGCCGTGTTCCCGCAAGACGATCGTGCAAAAACTGCCCGTCGCGATCAATCAGCGCCCATAAGATACCCAGGCCAGCAAGCATCACGCTCGGCCAGCACAGCAGGTAGCGCAATAGCGCTTGAGCCGGCTTAACAGGCATGTTTTCTTTTGTTGCCAGTCGGATATGCCAGGTTTTCAT
Source organism: uncultured beta proteobacterium (assembly GCA_903953145.1). Taxonomy (GTDB): domain Bacteria; phylum Pseudomonadota; class Gammaproteobacteria; order Burkholderiales; family Rhodocyclaceae; genus CAJBIL01. Next base: position 273 of record CAJBIL010000454.1, on the reverse strand, counting down.
CGCCAGGGTTTGTCCACCGTTGCACCAGAACCACAGAAAATAGATCAGCAATACAAGAAAGAAATGCAGCTGAAGAATCAGCGGTGTGGCGACGTGATGTGTGAACGCGCCGATTAGCGCGTGGGGGAAAGCCAGAAGCAGTGCAAGGACGGCAAGCAAAAGCAGTATTTCGTAAAACATGCTGGCCAGCCGGCGCAAAATCCCGGGTCGAAGCTGGTTGCTGGATACAGGTACAGAGGCAGGTACAGGCATCAGGGGCGGGGTGTTTTGTCG
>CAJBIL010000453.1 GCA_903953145.1 uncultured beta proteobacterium | reverse complement strand
TTTTCTGCCTGCGCTTCCGCGTAGGACTGAAACTCTATCTTGTCGAGCTTGGAGAGCCCGTCCACCAGCTCGGCTACTGATTTGCCGAAACGCTCGGCAATTTCAGCCTTGCTGACGGCCGTGTCTTCCATCACGTCATGGAGCAGGGCCGCGATGACTGCCTGCGCGTCCATGTGCCACTCGGCCAGTGCGCCGGCAACTGCCAGCGGGTGGGTGATGTAGGGTTCGCCGGACAGGCGCGTTTGCCCGAGGTGCGCCGACTCGCTGAAGTGGTAAGCCTCGCGGATAAGGCGGATTTCTTCGGGTTTGAGGTAGCTTAGGCTGTCAATGAAGACCCGGAAAGCCGGGTCTTCAGGCTCTGCCGGGTGGGGTGCTGCGGCGGCAAAGGATGCCGGTGCTGTGGTGGTGGCCGCCTTGGTCATGATTGCACACCACGCTGTCAGCCAGAGCGGTCAGGCTTGGCCGCGATTGAGGACTTCAATGCCGAATTTGCCGAGTGCGAGTTCACGCAGGGCAATCACGGTTGGCTTGTCCCGGTCGGCATCAACCATCGGCGTGGCGCCGGCGGCGATCTGGCGGGCGCGATAGGTCGCGGCCAGCGTCATCTGAAAGCGGTTTGGAATGCGGTGGAGACAGTCATCTACGGTTACTCGTGCCATATCAATATCCTCAAAATCCTGAAAAATCAGAGCAGTGTTGCAAACAATCGGGAATGGCGCTGGCGCTGGGTTGCGTAATGCAGCCGCGAGGCGCGCACGACCGACAATAAATCAACAAGCGCCTGCTGCAAGTCGTCGTTGATAATAACATAGTCGAATTCCCCGACATGCCGCATCTCGTCTCGCGCTGCTGCCAAACGACGTGCGATTATTTCAACTGCATCCGTGCCACGCCCGGACAGCCGTTTGGCCAGCTCATCAAGCGACGGCGGCAAAATAAACACACCAATCGCCGCCGGAAACAACTTGCGTACCTGCTGCGCGCCCTGCCAGTCGATTTCGAGCAGGACATCGCGCCCGGTCGCCATTTCGGCCTCGATCCAGCGCTTCGAGGTGCCGTAATAGTTGCCATGCACCTCGGCCCATTCGAGAAAATCGTCGCTTTCAATCCGTGTCAGAAAATCCGGCACGCTTAAAAAATGATATTCGCGGCCATCTTGCTCCCCGCTGCGCGGCGCCCGCGTCGTGCAGGAAATGGATAAACGAATGCCTGGATCGTTCTCGAGCAACAGACGCACCAACGTCGTTTTGCCCGCGCCGGATGGCGCCGTGATGATGTAAAGATGTCCTGCCATGATGCCGCTCCGTTTGGCTTTTGGGGGTGTAGGCGTCTATGGCACGCCCCTGCTGGTTGATCGTTATTCTTTGATGTTTTCCACAACAGTTTGGTTCAGGTCTTGTCCTCAGCTATCACAACTTTTCAATCATACCGGACGCGCGGGGCATTACGCTGCCAAAGGAAACTGAAGGAAATCCACTGCAACTCGCAAAATCTGTTTAATACCATTTTGGTATCGCGCTAAATTGAACCATGCGAATTATTTCAATCCGAACTTTACGCGAATTCTGGACGCATTATCCTCATGCAGAAGTACCGCTACGGGGATGGTATGCCGAAGTCAGTAACGCGGATTGGAGGTCGCCAGCAGATAATAAAGCAGCGCAACGGAATGCTAGTTTTCTGGCGAATAACCGGGTGGTGTTCAATATCAAGGGCAACGATTTCAGACTGGTAGTTGCTGTTCGCTACTCGCAGGGGTTGATGTTCGTCCGATTCGTCGGTACGCATGCCGACTATGACCGTATTGATGCCTCGGCTATTTAGGAGCAAGGCTATGACCATTAAACCGATCCATTCAGAAGCCGATTATCAAACTGCTCTTACTCAAATTGAGGCGCTGTGGGACGCCCCCGATGGTTGCGAAGCGGCTGATCAGCTGGAAGTGTTATCCATGCTCGTAGAAGCCTACGAGAAAACACACTTCTCCATTACGGCACCAGACCCTGTTGATTTCCTGCTCTACGTTATGGAAACGCGTGATTTGACGCGCAAAGACTTGGAACCGTACATCGGGCCGCGAGGCAGGGTCTCGGACATACTTAACCGGGTAAGACCACTCACTCTGGAAATGATTCGCCGGCTATCTTTTGGCCTCGGCATTCCGGCGACAGTATTGATTCAGGATTATCCATTGCGGCAGGAAGCCGCGTAATGGAACTATGCAGTGAGTGGGCTTGTGTTGGTTTTGTACGCCGTCGTGAAACGGCCTGAAACCTTATTCCAGATTCTGCACCTGCTCGCGCATTTGCTCGATCAGTAATTTCAGCTCCATCGCGGTTTGCGATACTTCGCTGACGACGGATTTTGAGCCGAGTGTATTGGCTTCACGGTTGAGTTCCTGCATCAGAAAATCGAGGCGTTTGCCGCTGGCGCCGCCGGTTTTGAGGACGCGCTCTACTTCGTCGAGATGGGTGGATAGGCGCGCCAGCTCTTCGGCCACATCGATCCGCACGGCGAACACAGCGACTTCCTGGCGAACCCGCTCATCGTCGACACTGCCAATCGCTTCGATCAGGCGCTGCTTTAGTTTTTCCTGAAATGCGGCCTGGGCGGCGGGAATGCGCGGGGCGACTTCGCCAACCAGTTCGCGCATGCGGGTGACCCGCTCGAGAATTACGGCGCTGAGTTTTTCACCTTCACGGCTGCGGCTGGCAGCGAAGTCCTCCAGCGCTTCTTTGCCTAGCGCGAGGCAGGCGGGAACCAGCGCTTCGATATCGAGCGACTCGTCGCCAAACATGCCGGGCCAGCGCAGTACATCGCTGACCGTGAGTGGCGCGGCTTGCGGTAGCTCGGCGCGGATCTGGGCTTCAAAGCCCTTCAGGCGCTCAAGCAACTCGCCATTCAGCGTTGATTGCTGGGCGCGGGCTGCCGCCGGAATGAAGTTGACCCGGCACTCGACCTTGCCGCGCGATAGCCGGGCGCCAATCAACTCACGCAGTGCCGGTTCGACAACACGCAACTCTTCGCAAATGCGAAACTGGAAATCGAGGTAGCGTGAATTAACGCTTTTCAGTTCGATGTGGAGTGCGCCGTGTTCAACGTCACGCGTTCTGGCGGCATAGCCGGTCATGCTGTAGATCATGGGAATCCTGATGTTTTGACGGGTGCATGCTGGCGGCCAGCTTTACAGCCTGCCGGCAAACCCTGAAAATGGCTGGAAAACCACATCATAGCCCCCACCTGAATGGCGCAACAAGCCAACCATGCATTACCTCCTGGCTTCCAGCTCGATGAATACTGCATCGAGCGGCAGCTATCGCTTGGCGGTTTTTCCATTGTTTATCTGGCATCCGATACTACGGGCGTGTCTGTGGCGATCAAGGAATATCTGCCGAACAGTCTGGCCTTGCGTGGCGAGGGGGAAATCAAGCCGCTGATTACGCCTGATCATGCGCCGGCTTTTCGTTACGGGATGAAGTGCTTTTTTGAGGAGGGCCGGGCGTTGGCCAGGCTTTCGCATCCGAACGTGGTGCGTGTGCTGAACTTTTTTCGCGCTAACGATACGGTCTACATGGTGATGGCGTATGAGCACGGCAACACGCTTCAGGAGTACATCCAGAAAAACCGTGCCGGGATTACCGAGAACTTTATCCGCAACGTTTTTACCAAGTTGCTCAACGGCTTGCGCGAGGTGCATTCGCATAAACTGCTGCATCTCGACCTCAAACCATCGAACATCTACATGCGCAATGGCCACACGCCGGTGCTGATTGATTTCGGGGCTGCGCGGCAAACGCTGGAGCGCGATACGCCGATGCTCAAGCCGATGTATACGCCGGGGTTTGCCTCGCCCGAACATTATTCGCAGCGCGAACTGCTCGGCCCGTGGAGCGACGTTTACAGCGTTGGCGCTTCGATGTATGCCTGTTTGTCCGGCGCCGCGCCGCAAGCCGCCGATGAACGCCTGACGAATGATTTGCTGGTGCCTTCGATGGTGCGCTGGCAGGGGCAGTTTTCCGAACAGTTACTCGAAACCATCGACTGGTGTTTGTGCCTCAATCACCTTTACCGGCCGCAGAGTGTTTTTGCATTGCAAAAAGCACTGACCGAGAAAGTCGTGGTGCCGCAGCGTGCCGGAGAAAGTAACGGCGCAGGCTGGTTGGGTCGGCGTTTTGGCAAACTCGTCGGCCAGCTCAAGAACAGGATTGGAAAAAAATGAAATTTACGATTTATCAGGAAAGCCGGATTGGCAAACGGGCCAATAACGAGGATCGGCTGGCGCATTGCTATTCGCGTGACGCGCTGTTGATCGTCGTCGCCGACGGAATGGGCGGCCATCACTACGGCGAGATTGCCGCGCAGATTGCCGTGCAGACGCTGACCGCTGCTTTTCAGCGTGTGGCGTTGCCTGAGATTCCCGATCCCTTTCTGTTTCTGCAAAAGGCGATGACCAACGCGCATCACGCGATTCTTGATTTTTCGAAGGAACATAATCTTAGCGACTCGCCACGCACGACCTGTGTCGCCTGCATCATTCAGGACAACATCGCTTACTGGGCGCACGCCGGCGACTCGCGCCTGTATTTGTTGCGTGCCGGGAAGGTGGTTTTCCGCACGCGCGATCATTCGCGCATCCGGGTGTTGCTTGATCAGGGCATTATCAACGCCGCGCAGGCGGCGGTGCACCCGGATCGCAACAAGATCTACACCTGTCTGGGCGGCCCGCTGGCGCCGGAAATCGAGTTCTCGCGCAAAACGCCGCTTGAGGCCGGCGACGTGCTGGCGCTTTGCAGCGACGGCGTGTGGGGCCCGCTCCCCGATGACCTGCTGGCCATTGCGCTGCAAAACACTAATTTGATGCAGGCGGTGCCGACGCTGCTTGACCAGGCCGAAGTGCTGGCCGGCGCGCATGGCGATAATCTCTCGATCGTTGCCGTGCGCTGGGAAGACAGCTATGTCGAAGATGAAACGAGCGCCGAGAGCATTGTTTCGACGCAAACCATGTCGCACGACACGGTAACCACCAAACTCGAAGAATTCGGTCGCAACCCGGCCTATAAATCCGAGCTGACTGATGAAGAAATCGAGCGTGCCATTGAAGAAATCCGCTCGACCATCCAGAAGTTCTCCAAATAGCAAATCCTCAACGCTTCAATCCGTCCATAGAAAACAGGAAATTCAATGCGCCCCAGCCAACGTCAGCCGTCGCAATTGCGCGATGTCCGTATTACCCGCAATTTCACCCGCCATGCTGAAGGTTCTGTCCTGATCGAGATGGGCGATACGCAGGTGTTGTGCACCGCCAGCGTCGAGGAGTCTGTTCCCGGCTTTTTGCGCGGCAAGGGGCAGGGCTGGGTGACGGCCGAATACGGCATGTTGCCGCGTTCAACGCACACGCGCAGCGCTCGGGAAGCCGCCAAGGGCAAGCAGACCGGCCGCACGCAGGAAATCCAGCGTTTGATTGGCCGCTCGCTGCGCGCGGTGACCGACCTCAAGGCGCTGGGCGAACGGCAGATCACGCTTGATTGCGACGTTTTACAAGCCGACGGCGGCACGCGCTGCGCCTCGATCACCGGCGCCTGGCTGGCGCTGTGGGACGCCTGCGAGCAACTGGTGGCCAAGGGCAAGCTTGCTGAAAATCCGATTCGCGACCATGTGGCGGCCGTTTCGGTCGGCATTTTTCAAGGCAGCGTCGTGCTTGATCTTGATTACCCCGAAGATTCGGGTTGCGATACCGACATGAACGTGGTGATGACCGGGCGTGGCGGCATTGTGGAAATTCAGGGAACGGCGGAAGGCGAGCCTTTTTCCCGGGCGCAGATGAGCGCGCTGGTTGATCTTGCCGAGGCCGGCATTGGCGAGCTGGTCGCCCGGCAGAAGGCAGCACTGGCCACGCCCGTCGCATGAAGCTCGTTCTCGCCTCGAACAACGCCAAAAAGCTCAAGGAACTGCGTGAAATCCTGACGCCGCATGGCTGGGAACTGATCCCGCAGGGCGAACTGGGTGTGACTGAAGCCGATGAGCCGCATTGCACCTTCGTCGAGAACGCGCTGGCCAAGGCCCGGCACGCGGCACAGGTAACCGGCCTGCCGGCGCTGGCCGATGATTCCGGCCTCTGTGTGGCGGCGCTGGGCGGAATGCCCGGCGTGCAGTCTGCACGCTATGCGGGAGAGCCGAAATCCGATGCGCGCAACAACGAAAGATTGCTTGCCGCACTGGCCGGGCAAAGCAATCGCGCGGCGCACTTTGTTTCACTG
>CAJBIL010000452.1 GCA_903953145.1 uncultured beta proteobacterium | reverse complement strand
CTCGCCCTGCCAGCTACCGTAGCGGCCGATCTGCTCCCACATCGCCTGATAAAAACCGGCCGGGTGTATCCCGGATTTCAGCAGGCGGGGATTCTGCCCCATCGCCTCGGCTTGCGAAAAGCCGGTAACGCGCGAGAAAGCATCATTGATCAGCACAATCTGGTGCTGCGCGTTGGTCACGCAAATCCCGTCGCTGACGCCGGCAAAAACGGTGGCCGCCAGGCGTAACTCAACTTCTTCAAGCTTACGCTGCGTAATGTCGGTTACGGTACCGATGCACATTAGCGCTGCCCCGGCGGGATCACGCAGCACGACTCTGCCACGCGCTTCAAGCCAGACCCAGTGCCCGGCGTGATGCTGCATCCGGTATTCCGGCATGAGAAAAGCCGCATCACCAGCCTGCGCCTTGCGCATCTCATTCTCAAACGTGAGCTGGTCTTCAGGATGGACGCACGCCAGACATTCGCTGATCGGCACCGCTGCCGACTGGCGCCCGAGCATGGCGCACAGCGAATCGTTCCAGCGACAAATATCCGACGCGTAATCATGCTCCCAGATACCAATCCCGGAGGCTTCAAGCGTCATTTGCAAACGCTCGTCGAGCTGCTTGTTTTCGAGCATGCGGCGCTGCACGTCGGCTTCAAGCGACTCGTTTTTCCGGGCCAGCGTGTCACGCAATGCCTTGAGTTCAAGCTGGGCGCGGACGCGCGCCAGCAAAACGCCGGGCTTGACCGGCTTGGCCACATAATCGGCAGCACCGAGCGAGAAACCGCGCTCCTCATCCGTTTCGGCATCCAGCGCAGTGACAAAAATAACGGGAATATCGCGGGTTTCCGGCGCACTGCGCAGGGCAGTCAGCACCTGATAGCCATCCATTTCCGGCATCATGATGTCGAGCAGGATCAAGACCGGCTGTGGCGCCAGTCGGGCCAGCCGCAACGCCACCGCACCGCCATTGGCCACGCGCACAGTCACCGCCAGCGGATGCAACATTTCTGCAATGGCACTCAGATTGTCCGGCACGTCGTCAACGACCAGTACAACCGGCTTCTGATCAATCATTTTGAGCCTCTCCCCGCGCAAGTCCTGATGGCATTACCGCACGCAATTTTGCGCCCTGTCTTGCGCATTTTTTGTACAAATACGCTGAAACAGATAATGCATTTCTTTTCACCCCGCAGTTTCCCTCGCACCGCGCACTGCTTGCAAGCAGAATCGATAATTTAGCCGGCCAACGACCATTAACCGGCATTGATCCCAAAAACCGCAGTTCTCACCACGGCGAACAGCGCAAAGCTTCAGCAACGGCATCGGCTATAATTGCGCGCTTTGGTTTTTACCGCTGCTTACCTGCGCCCTGTCTTGTCTTCGACTGCCCCCCTCCCCGCCCTGTTTTCCTTGCCGCTGATCGCTTTGCCGAAAGCCGGCGAACGGCTGCAATTACCCGCCTTTGCCGGCTCGGCGGATGCCTCGACGATTGCCCGGACGGCACACGCCAGCAGCGGCAGGATGCTCGCCGTGCTCACCGCCAGCGCTGGCGATGCCCAGCGCCTGCTCGACGAAATCCCGTGGTTTGCGCCCGAACTGCGCGTGCGCTTGCTGCCCGACTGGGAAACGCTGCCCTACGACAGCTTCTCGCCACATCACGATCTGATTTCCGAGCGCCTGGCGACGCTTTATACGGTCATGCGTGGCGAGTGCGACATCTTGCTGGTGCCGGCTTCAACGGCGGTTTATCGCCTTACACCGCCGTCTTACCTCGCGGCTTACACCTTTTTTCTGAAAAAAGATGAAAAGCTGGATGCCGAATCCTTCCGCGCTCAGCTCACGCTGGCCGGTTACGCGCATGTGACGCAAGTCGTCGCGCCGGGTGAATATTCGATCCGTGGCGGGCTGGTCGATCTTTTCCCGATGGGCTCTGCGCTGCCTTACCGGCTTGATTTGTTCGACGACGAAATCGAGAGCATCAAGACGTTTGACGTTGATAACCAGCGCACGCTCTATCCGGTGCCGGAAATACGTCTGTTGCCGGCCCGCGAGTTCCCGCTTGACGACAAGGGCCGCACGCGCTTTCGTCAGCGCTTCCGTGAGGTTTTTGAGGGCGATCCGGCGCGCTCCGGCATTTACAAGGATGTTACTAATGGCATCCCTTCGGCCGGCATCGAATACTGGCTGCCGCTGTTTTTTGAAGAAACGGCGACGCTGTTTGACTACCTGCCAAAAGACGCCGTGCTTTGCCTGCACCGCGACGTGCCGGAGGCGATCCGCGCTTTTTCGCGTGATGCGCAGTCACGTTACGACATGCTCTCCGGCGAGCGCAGCCGCCCACTGCTACCGCCCGCCGAGCTCTTCCTCGGGGAAGAACCTTTCTTCATCGCCGCCAAGCCGTATGCGCGGCTGAACCTGCTGCCGGGCGAGGATGGCCTGATTCGCGCGCTACCGCCGGTCGCGGTTGATCGCCGTGCAGATGACCCGCTAACCCGTCTGAAGTCGTTTATCGAGGGCTTCCCCGGTCGCGTGCTCCTGCTCGCAGAGTCGGCCGGCCGTCGTGAAACGCTGGCTGAAATGCTTGGCGAACATGGCGTCAAGCCGGCAGCCAACGCTGATCTTGCTGGCTTTCTCGCAAGCGATAGCAAACTCGCGCTTGGCGTTGCCCCGCTGCACGATGGCTTCCTGATCGGCGATCTGGCCTTCATCACCGAATCCGAGCTCTACGCCGGCAGCCCGTCACGTCGCACCCGGCACGCAGCACAGCGCAAGGCTTCGCTCGACAACTGGCTGCGTGACCTGACCGAACTGAAAGTCGGCGACCCGGTCGTCCATGAGCAACATGGTATTGCGCGCTATCAGGGCCTCATTCACCTTGATCTCGGCGAAGGCGACATGGAGTTTCTTGAGCTCCACTACGCGGGCGAAGCCAAGCTCTATGTGCCGGTTTCGCAGTTGCACCTGATTTCGCGTTACTCCGGCTCCGACCCGGACGCCGCGCCACTGCACACGCTGGGCTCGCAGCAGTGGGAAAAAGCCAAGCGTCGTGCCGCACTGCAAGCGCGTGATACCGCTGCCGAATTGCTGGCACTTTACGCTGTGCGTGCTGCCCGCCAGGGCCACGCCTTCGAGTTCAAAACGCATGACTACGAGGCCTTTGCCGATGGCTTCGGCTTTGAGGAAACTCAGGATCAGGCTGCCGCGATTACCGCCGTCATCGACGATATGAAGTCAGGCAAGCCGATGGATCGCCTGGTCTGTGGTGATGTCGGCTTCGGCAAGACCGAAGTCGCGCT
>CAJBIL010000451.1 GCA_903953145.1 uncultured beta proteobacterium | reverse complement strand
CATCAGCGTGGACTGACATTTGCATCTTCTTTGCGTGCACGAGTACGTTTGGTGATTCTTGATCGCGAAGCGCTAGACACTATTAAAGAAGTGAAAGAGCAGGAAGTTTACATGGGTGAAATTCCACTCATGACGACTAATGGTTCTTTCGTTATCAATGGTACTGAACGGGTAATCGTTTCTCAGTTGCATCGTTCACCCGGCGTATTCTTTGAGCATGATCGTGGTAAAACACATAGCTCGGGCAAGCTTCTTTTCTCTGCGCGCGTGATTCCATACCGTGGGTCATGGCTGGATTTTGAATTTGATCCGAAAGATACGCTGTTCTTCCGCGTTGACCGTCGTCGCAAGATGCCGGTTACAACGTTGCTAAAGGCAATAGGTCTGTCATCAGAAGAAATTCTTGCTGAGTTCTTTGAATTTGACACCTTTCTGCTCGGCAAGGAAGCGGTTGAGTTTGCGCTGCTACCAGAGCGTTTGCGCGGTGAAGTTGCGCGCTTTGACTTCGTTGCGCCTGATGGCAAAGTCATTGTTGCCAAGGATAAACGGATCACAGCCAAGCATATCCGTGAGATTACAGCTGCAGGTTTAAAACAGGTTGTTGTGCCGGAAGATTTTATTCTTGGCCGCGTCATCGCCCACAATATTATCGACAAGTCGACGGGTGAAGTCGTTGCAAACGCAAATGACGAAATCACTGAAACAGTGCTTGCTAATTTGCGTCAAGCTGAAATTTCTACAGTTGAAACGTTGTATACCAACGAGTTGGATCGTGGTGCATTTATCTCCAACACCTTGCGTGCTGATGAAACTGCTTCCCGTCAGGCTGCTCGGATTGCAATTTACCGCATGATGCGTCCTGGTGAGCCACCGACCGAAGAGGCTGTTGAAATTCTATTCCGTGGCCTGTTCTATTCCGACGAACGTTATGATTTGTCCGGTGTTGGCCGGATGAAATTTAATCGTCGCCTTGGCCGTCAAGATGTTACTGAATACAAGGTCATGGTTAAGGCTCTGGCTTCCCGTGCAGAAGCAGCCTTGAAAAACCTTTCTGATGGCTCCGGGTTTTCGCTGCCAGTAATTCAGGATCTGGTAAGCCTGCTGCCACACGGTGCACGCGCTATCGTAGAAAATATGGTTAAGGCAGACGCTGTTGCACTTGCTGCCAAGCTAAAGCCGCTGGGTGCCACTGTTGAGGTCCGCGAGCAGCTGACCTTGTCGCCACGCGATATCGTTGAAGTCATCAAGATTCTGGTGGAACTGCGTAATGGCCGTGGTGAAATCGATGACATCGATCACCTGGGTAATCGTCGCGTTCGCTCGGTCGGTGAATTGGCTGAAAATCAATTCCGTGCCGGTTTGGTGCGTGTCGAGCGCGCGGTTAAAGAACGTTTGTCGCAGGCTGAGTCTGATAATTTGATGCCGCATGACTTGATCAATGCAAAGCCGATCAGTGCTGCCGTCAAGGAGTTCTTCGGTTCGAGCCAATTGTCCCAGTTTATGGATCAGACCAACCCGCTGTCGGAAATTACCCACAAGCGTCGTGTTTCGGCTCTTGGCCCAGGTGGTTTGACCCGAGAGCGTGCAGGCTTTGAGGTGCGTGACGTACATCCGACGCATTACGGTCGGGTTTGCCCAATCGAAACACCGGAAGGTCCAAACATTGGCCTGATTAATTCTTTGGCCCTGTTTGCCCGAGTTAATGACTATGGCTTTATCGAAACGGCTTACCGTAAGGTAGTCGATTCTAAAGTTACCAACGATATCGAGTATCTCTCTGCCATTGAAGAAGGTAATTACGTTGTCGCACAGGCCAACTCTCCGCTAAATGAAGAGGGTCGACTGACAGATGATCTGGTTACCTGTCGCGAAAAGGGCGAAACAATTCTTGCTGAGCCGGCGCGTGTACAGTACATGGACGTTGCGCCTAGCCAAATGCAAGTAGTGGAGCAAGTATAACTTTTGGCGGAGGTGTAGTATCTCATCGATTTGTTGAAAGGGTAAATGTTTTGACTATTGGAGGAACTACAAGTTTAGGAAGTTTATTTAGTCCTTGTAATTCGCTTCAAAGTGTGCCTTTGTTTAATACTTCAAGTGTTACAAATTTTCAAAACACTTTTGGCGGTTGTATATTACTTAAAACAGTACCATTATTTAATACTGCAAGTGCAACAAATATGAATAGTATATTAGCTTCTTGCGCTTCACTTCAAAGTGTTCCTTTGTTT
>CAJBIL010000450.1 GCA_903953145.1 uncultured beta proteobacterium | reverse complement strand
GCCTGCTGGATGTCTGGATGAGCCATGGCGACAAGGTGACTGAACTGCCGCCCGGCTTCAAGATAATCGGCAGCAATGACTCGACGCCAATCGCCGCGATGGCCGATGAAGAACGCAAATTTTACGCGGTGCAATTTCACCCGGAAGTTACGCACACCCTCAAGGGCAAGCAGATGTTCGCCCGCTTTGTGCATGATATTTGCGGTTGCCGTAACGACTGGACAATGCCCGGTTATATCGACGAAGCCATCGCGAAAATTCGTGCGCAGGTGGGCAATGAAGAAGTCATCCTCGGCCTTTCCGGCGGTGTTGACTCATCAGTCGCTGCGGCACTGATTCACCGCGCTATTGGTGATCAGCTGACCTGTGTTTTTGTCGACAACGGTCTGCTGCGTCTCAACGAAGGCGCGCAGGTGATGGAAACCTTCGGCCGCAATCTCGGCGTCAAGGTCATTCACGTTGATGCCACCGAGCAGTTCATGGGGCACCTCAAAGGCGTTTCTGACCCTGAGCAAAAGCGCAAGATCATTGGCCGCGAGTTCGTTGAAGTTTTTCAGGTCGAATCGCAGAAACTCGCTAACGCCAAGTGGCTGGCGCAAGGCACGATCTACCCCGACGTGATCGAATCAGCCGGTGCTAAAAACAAAAAAGCACACACCATCAAGAGCCACCACAACGTCGGTGGCCTGCCCGAAACGCTTAACCTCAAGCTGCTGGAGCCGTTGCGGGAGCTGTTCAAGGATGAAGTACGCGAACTTGGCGTTGCGCTTGGGTTGGCGCATGAGATGGTCTATCGCCATCCCTTCCCCGGCCCCGGCCTCGGCGTACGTATCCTCGGCGAAGTCAAACACGAATTCGCCGATCTGCTGCGCCGCGCTGACGCCATTTTTATCGACGAACTGCGAGCCGCCGGATGGTACGAAAAAACCAGTCAAGCCTTCGCCGTATTTCTACCGGTTAAATCGGTCGGCGTGATGGGTGACGGTCGTACCTACGAGTATGTGGTTGCCTTGCGCGCCGTTCAAACGCAGGATTTCATGACCGCAGACTGGGCAGAACTGCCGCACAGCCTGCTCGGCAAGGTTTCTAACCGGATCATTAACGAAGTGCGCGGCATTAATCGTGTGGTGTACGACATTTCTGGCAAGCCGCCGGCAACAATCGAGTGGGAGTGATTTTCACTCTAGCCGGCTTGAGTTAACCAGAATCCGGGGTGTTGCAAAATCCGCAGTAGGCATGAGGTTTTCATGCTTCATCTTGGCAAGTCCACTATGCGTAGTCTAAGATGAAGTTATATAGGTCATCAACCTTTTGGCAAGGAAAGTGAAGGGTGAATCATGGAAGTCAGTTCGGCATCTTCAAACACTAATGTTGCGGCAGGGGCAGCTGCAAAGAAACAGTTAACTGCCCAGAAGCCTGATGCGAATCAGCAAGCTCAGAAAGCAGCGAGCGATCGTGCTCGTGAAGCTACCGCGCAGAGCACAAAGGCTGTGGTAGAAAAAAATAAGCCATCAGTTAATACCAGTGGTCAAACTGTTGGTAGCCGTATCAACACTACCGCCTGAGTCTTTTTTCTTAGGCTATTCGTGCTTGACTCCATGCTGCACCGCCAATCGTGGCAGCAATCGCTGCACCAGCAATGACAATGCAGATTGTTGCGTAAATCCTCGGGTTGGTTTCGCGATCAGCAATCGCAAAGATGTGAAGTGCGCCCCATGTCACCAGCAAACCAATCACGAGCGGAATGCCGATTACCTGTATTTCGACCATATTGAGCGATAGCATTCGCCCTTCCTGCCACGGTACTACAATAAACATCCCGAAAGTCCAGAAAAGTACGGTGCTTCCTGCGGCACAGATAGCGGCGACGAGGCGGGTAATCCAGTTTTCCATTATGTTCCTTGATTGGTTGTCTGATGAGGATATCCGTTTGATAGGCCTCAAAGCATTCTCAATAAGCGAAGCGGTTTTGTAACGCTTCCAGATTTAGCATTTTTAGAATTTGCGCTAGCCTTTCTCTCGCATTTCTTCGTGGTGAGCCGGTATGTCTGGCGATGATTAATTCATTCTTCATCGAATGCTCCCAGCCGACCAGTTCGGTGACAGTAACTTGATAGCCGTGCGCTTCAAGTTGCAGGCAACGCAAAGCATTGGTTACCTGACTGCCAAATTCACGGGTATGGATCGGATGACGCCAGAGTTCGGAAAGCGGTGTCATGGCAAAGGACTCATTTTTCTTGTTTCGTAATATGGCGGCCACTTCTGCCTGACAGCAGGGCACAAGCACTATAAACTTCGCGTTTTTTTGCAGCGCAAAACGTATTGCATCATCGGTCGCTGTATCGCAGGCGTGTAGCGCGGTCACGACATCGATTTTGTTCGGCAATTCAGGTGCGTTAATCGATGCTTCAACGCTGAGATTGAGAAAGGTCATGCGTGGGAAATTCAGCTTCTTTGCCAGTGCTCGTGACCTTTCAACAAGTTCCTGACGCGTTTCAATGCCGAAAATATGTCCGCTACTTTGTGCCTTGAAAAAAAGATCGTAGAGGATGAAGCCCAGATAAGATTTGCCGGCACCGTGGTCGGCCAGGGTTAGTGGCAGATGATCGGCCGCTGATTGGGTGAGAAAGTCATCCATGACCTCAGTGAGTAGCGGCTCAATGAAATGAAAAAGGTGATAAACCTGCTTCAGTTTGCGTCGGCTGTCTTGATTGAGTTTGCCGTCGCGGGTCAGGATGTGCAATTCCTTTAGAAGCTCAATGGATTGTTCTGGTTTTATTTCCGGGATGGCTGACACATTTTTCCTGCGGTGTAAAAAGAATCAAGCGATCATTTTACCGGCTAAGACGCGGTGTGGCCGAACAAATGGGATAATGGCAAACTTCTTACAGAGTCCGATTTCTCATGGCAATTCAGTGGTACCCCGGTCACATGACCTCGGCGCGGAAAAAAGCGGGCGAAACCATGGCGCGCATCGATGTTGTGATCGAAGTCGTTGATGCGCGCCTTCCCGAAGCGAGCACCAATCCCTTGGTTCGCGAGTTGCGCCTGCAACGTCAGCGCCCTTGTCTAAAAATTCTCAACAAGGCAGATCTGGCTGATCCGGTCGCTACCAAAGCTTGGCTGGACTACTACAACCGTCAGGAGGGGGTGAAAGCAGTTGCCCTGTCATGCAAAAAAAACGGTGATGCATCACGCATTCCTGCACTTTGCCAGATGCTGGCGCCGCATCGCAACGATAACGTGAAGCAGTTGCGGATGATGATCATGGGCATTCCCAACGTTGGCAAATCAACGCTTATGAATACCTTGGTCAAGCGGAAAATCGCCAAGGTGGGCGACGAGCCGGCGGTCACAAAATCACAGCAAACACATGAACTCAGTGTCCGCCACTCGTTAACCGATACCCCTGGCTTGATGTGGCCAAAAATTGAACATCCGAGCGACGGGATGATGCTTGCTGCAAGCCATGCCGTGGGCCGCAATGCCATCATTGATGAAGAAGTCGCGGTATTTCTGGCAGATCTTTTGCTTGCCCATTATTCGGCAATGATTTCGGCTCGCTATGGTTTTCCGGTCGAGGGTCTTGATGGGGTTGCTGTTGTTGAAGGGATCGCAGAACGCCGAAATCTCCGTATGCGAGGTGGCGAGCCGGACTTCGAGAAGGCTTCTTTTGTGCTGTTGCAGGATTATCGGGATGGAACGCTCGGACGCATCAGCCTGGAAACCCCGGAAACTCGGCAGAAAATGTTGAATGCAGCAAAATTATCTATGGCTAAAATACCGTTTGCGTTGCCTGAACAGGGTTCGCCAGAGCACACTCAATCGCAGCCTGATCGGGGATTGACCGCCATTTGAACAAGGTTAAACAGCGGGTTTGACCAAATATTGTTTGGCCATCGGTATGACACCATTCCAGACATACCAGCCACCAAACCCAAGAAAAGTCAGCCCGATCAGTAACTGGATTAGGAAACTGCGAAGATCACGCTGCTGACGACTGATTTTCCGTCCCGGATCGGTGGCGCCGCAACCGGGGCAAGTCAGCGCTGAAATATCGACCTTGTGGCCACAGGCCCGACAGGGTACGAGCGACATGACGAATCCTTGGCTGCGGGTTTATGGCTCGAATTGAATTACTGCGCGGTCGCCGATGATGAATTGCTGGCTTGCGAAGTAAGAATGGTCAGTGCAGCCTGTGCATGTTCTGCTGCGTCTCTGCCAAGACCAGTCAAGTAGCCTCCGTCCATTTGTGTGATCAGATCCTTTGCGTGCAAACGCTGGGTCGCGGAAATTATGGCGGGATCGGCTGTTTTGTGAATCTTGATACCGTGCTGACTGGTGTCTAGGTCAAAGCGGATCAAAGTATTGAGTTCCTGGATGAGATCGGGGGTGTAGGGCATGGTCAATCCTCGTTTAAGTAGCGTTGGTCTCTCGTTGTTTACTTACCAACAGACATCATTCTAACGGTCAGGTGCATTCACGTCGACTAAGCTCCAGAGCGTCCAGTGCCCGCAAGCGGAGCGTGCGCGTCGTTCGTTACCGTGCCAGGGGCCATCGACACAATGTCCGCTAATGCCGTCGTTTTCAATCTCAACTATTTCCGGTGTTGTACCCATTGTGCGTGCCCCATTCCAGCGATTACAGGATGCGCAACGGTGAAGTGCAACGGCTTGTGTTGTCATTAGCGGCTTTTATTACAGCTATTGTGAATCTGCTTGGACTACGGAGTTCAGTTCGCTTGCATTACAATCGGTGCCTTTCGCCGCTTATTCGCGAGCCAAACATCGGGAATTTCGTATGGAAGATCGTTTGACCGAGTTGGAAATCAAAATAAATCTCACTGAAGATATAGTCGAGGAACTGAATCGAACTATTTATCGGCAACAACAGCAGATTGATCTGTTGCAGCATCAGTTGCGCCACCTTTTTCAACAAATGCAGCCAGATTCCGAGCCGGCCGAGCCGCGCAATTTACGTGACGAAATTCCTCCCCATTATTGAACAAAAGCTATAGCCTCTGGGCGTTTTCGGTAAAAAACAAGGGGCGTTGTGACCACGGTTGAGGGGGGTGGGCTTTTTAGAATGTGCTTCTTCATTTTGCCAACAACGTGCATCTCGCATGGGCGACAGTCGAAGCGCAGCGTGTATTTTTCGCCACCGGAAACCAGCGTCATCGGTTCGGCACGAACCTGACCCTGAACGCCAGTGACGCCTTTGGCCTGTTTAGGACACAGGTTAAAAGAAAAGCGCAGGCAATGCTTGGTCACCATCAGCGATACCTCGCCACTTTCCTCGTGAGCTTCGAATGCTGAGTCCATCAGCTTGACCCCGTGCCGGGCGTAAAAAGTGCGGGCTGCATCGTTATAAACGTTGGCTAGATAGGACAGCGATTCGTCGGGGTAAGTCGCTACCGGCTGCGTAGCAGCTTTGCGTTCCGGGCGATGATAGGCAGCAGCACGCGCGGTTTCGAGTTCGGAGATGGCGGCACGGCGAAGCGCGTTGATGCTTGAAACTGGGAAAAACCAGGGTGCGTTGAGCTGAATGTTGATTTTACGCACCGAAAAATCAGTATTGCCGAGTTTTCCAAGGTTTTCGCGTAGTGAAGGTTCAACCTTTTCAGCCTTGTCCGCCAAGGTTTTCTCAGAACTCAGGCTGGTTTCTGTGTTGATACCTTCTTCATCCGTCAAGCGCAGGGAGAAGCCATCGGTTGTCTCCAAAAACTGAATATCGATTGCGATTCGCCGTTCAGCTGACTTTCTGGCTAGCGCCTGCTCCCACGCGTGGTCACCATTGCGATTAATGAGCGTGCCAACCCGGAAACCGGGCAGGGTATCGATTTTGACATTTAGTTCGAGATTCGGCTCAATGCGCCAGGCATTGCCTTTCTGTTCAGCACGATTGGCTGGCATCCCAAAAACTTCACGCTTATGCATGTAATTGAGCCCGTCGCCATTCGCCAGCGGTTCATCTGACGTCATTTCGAACCACGTAGGGCCGATGCGCGTGACGGTGCCAATTGGCTGACCGATAAACTTTGGTGAATCAAAGGCGCCAATGTCGGCACCGCGGCCGTTAACAAAATAATCGGTGGTACCCCGGTGAAAGGTCTTATCCGGGTCTGGTGTGAAAAGCAACTTGGTTTGCCCTGTCGAAGCACGCCGAAATTCGGGCCGTACATCAAGAATGTTGTCGATTAAAGTGCGGTAGTGACCGGTGATGTTCTTGATGTAACCCACATCCTTGTAACGGCCCTCAATCTTGAAGGAGCGAATGCCCGCATCAATCAGTGCTTGCAGATTGTTGCTCTGGTTATTGTCTTTCATCGAGAGCAGATGTTTGTCAAATGCGACAACGCGCCCCTGATCGTCCTTTAGCGTATAGGGCAAGCGGCAATCCTGCGAGCAGTCACCACGATTAGCGCTACGCTCGGTATGCGCGTGGCTGATATAGCACTGGCCGGAGAAGGCTACGCAGAGTGCGCCGTGGATGAAAAATTCCAGTGTTGCATCGGTGTTGGCGTGAATCGCCTGTATCTGTGTCAGCGTCAGTTCCCGTGCCAGAACCATTTGGGAAAAACCAACTTCACCAAGAAATTTTGCCTTTTCGGTCGTGCGGATATCGCATTGGGTCGACGCATGCAACTCAATCGGCGGCAGGTCAAGTTCGAGCAGGCCCATATCCTGAACGATCAGTGCATCGGCTCCCGCGTTATAGACATCCCATGCGGTGTGCTGCGCAGCATCTAGTTCGTTATCGTGCAGGATGGTGTTGAGCGCAACCAGAACGCGGGCGTTATAGCGATGTGCAAATTCGGAGAGACGCCGGATGTCATCAATGGTATTGCCTGCATTGGCGCGCGCACCAAAAGCCGGGCCGCCGATATAAACGGCGTCTGCACCATGAAGTATGGCTTCCATACCGAACTCGGCAGTTTTGGCCGGAGCGAGAAGTTCGAGTAGTTGTTGGTGGGTGGGCATTGGTCAGGTTTCAAAGGGGCAACAGTCAAGTGCCACATTGTAAAGGCTGGGGGGATCCGTATTTATTTCAAAATCCACACTTTTTTCGCAGGATTTTGAAATTTCGTGTCAACCACCATTGGATCGCTGCGTTATTCGGCTCATAGGTGGGTAGCCACCGCACTTAAAACGGAGACGAAAATGGGTAGCCTGAGCACAGAATCCTTTGACGAGTTCCTAGATTCTCTGAAGCATGCCGGTGACGCAATCAGCAATGAACGTGAGTTGCGCGAACGTCTCGCCGAAGCTCAGCGTTGGCGTTTTGCCTTTCAGACTCTCGCCTCCAATGGTCGTCCGCTTGGTATTCGCTTTCAGGACCAAAGTGCCGGCGGTAACGAAGCCGAAATTCACCGTGCTTTTACCCAGTTCCAGTTCCCTGAAAGCACCGAAGCAGCTTTTGCTGCCAGTCTGAGAGCTGAACACTGATTCATTAAGCTACTCAGTAACTTCGGTTTTAAGAAAAAGACCCGCAACTCGCGGGTCTTTTTCATTTCCCGAAGCGCGCCAGTTCGTCGCGGGTATTGATGTTGCTGAAAGCTTCGGCCTCGTCATCAAAAGAGACTTCGACGACTTGCAGCGTCTCGTACCAGCGGTCGATTTTTCGTCCGCCGGATTCGAGAAAGGTGGTCAGGTGTGGCAACACCTTGCGCCGGCATAGACAGAACACCGGATGCGGCTGATCGAAAGTACGGGCGACAGCGAGGTCGGCGTTATTGGCGTCGAGCGCTGTTTTCAGTCGGCTGATCAGATCGGCTGGCAGGAAGGGCGAATCACAAGGGACTGTTGCCACCAGCGGATGCGATGCCTTGGCCAGCGCAGCGTGCAGTCCGGCCAGCGGGCCAGCAAAATCAGGAATCTGGTCGGGCATGACGGGGTGGCCGAAGACGCCATATTGTTCGGTATTCTGATTAGCGTTGATCAATAACTCATCCACTTGCGGTGCGAATCGCTCCAGTACCCATTGCACCATTGGCTTTTCGTTGAGCAACTGCAACCCCTTGTCGACGCCACCCATACGTCGCCCCAGGCCACCGGCCAGAATTACACCCGTAATCATCTTATGAAACGCTCCTCGCCAGTAAATAGCAGATAGTGTTTTCCCTGCGCTCGGCCGATCATCGTCATGCCGATGCGCTGTGCAAGTTCCCAGCCCATTTGTGTCAACCCCGAGCGTGAAACGAGAAAGGGGATACCCATTTGGGCAGTTTTGATCACCATCTCGGATGTCAGGCGACCTGTGGTGTAGAAAATCTTGTCGTTGCCATCAATCCCGTCCAGCCACATTCGGCCAGCGATGGCATCCACCGCATTGTGGCGCCCGACATCCTCGACGAAGACGAGAATCTCAGGATCTGATGTGCTGTTGCTGACCAGCGCGCAACCATGCACAGCGCCGGCCTGTTTGTAGATTGATTCATGGTGCCGTACTGCGTCAAGCAGGCCATATAGCGCTGCTTCGGAGAGTTGCACATTAAGCGTGAGTTGCATATCGTCGATTTCGGCCATCAGATCGCCGAATACAGTGCCTTGTCCACAGCCGGTGGTGACCGTCCGTTTGGCCATGCGCGCATCAGCGTTCTGTAAACCGTTGCGGGTTTTCACTGCAACGGCATTGACTTCCCAATCGACCTGCACCGACTCGATTTCTTCAAGGCTTCGTACCAGCCGCTGATTGCGCAGATAGCCGACAGTCAGCGCTTCTGGTGCTGCGCCGAGCGTCATCAGCGTCACGATCTCGCGTTTATCGACGTAGATGGTCAGTGGATGCTCACCGGCAATCGCTGTCGGCACGGTTTCGCCACGCTCGTTGATCGCGTTGATGCTGAAGGTCAGCGGGCGTTTTGTTTCGCTGAGCAGCGGGGCAGACATCTCGGACATCACAGTGATCAAGCGCAGGCTTCCTGAAAGAGAAATGGATTCTACACGCAGGTAGAGAGAGGTTTGGGCATATTCGGCGCTTTTCATAATGCATCAGGCCGGTCAGAATCTGTTGATGGAAATTACCGAGACTCAAATAGCTCAAGCGCATGATGCGCTGAGTTTTGAACACCCCGCAGATACCTGCTGGCAAGCTTGGTTTGATGGCTCGGCAAAGCCCAACCCGGGAACACTCGGGATTGGCTTGGTTTTGTTATCGCCGCTTGAGCAACGCTATGAAAAGTCTGAACGGCTTGCCTGTCAAGGCTGTAACAACGAGGCTGAGTTATATGCGCTGTGTGCCGTTTTTGAAATGGCTTTTGCTGCGGGGGCAAGGCGCTTGCTGGTGCGTGGAGACAGCGATGTAGCGATTCGTTATGTGCTTAAGCTGGATTCAACAACGATTGAGCCATTAAAAACACAGGTTGCACAGGCACAGCAATGGCTTGAGTGCTTTGATGAGGTTTGTTTGCAATGGATTCCCCGTCATCGCAATCGTGATGCTGATCGCCTGTCACGCCAGGCTTTGGGTCTGCCCGAGAAGCTTCTCGGGCTGATCAAGAAAAAACGCCGACAGCGTTGAGGCTGTTGCTGCGGATATACTGCGCACCTCAACGTTAGCAGGTTTCTGAAACAGAATTTTGGAAGTAATGAGGAGAGGTTGATTGGCTATCGTCGTAAATATCGTAGCAGCCGATGAAGATGAGTTTGTCACGCTTGGTGAATCCATGCGCCCGCTTGATCAATGGAGCGGTATCGAGGCCCCGGGGCTGGATACGGGCAAGATTACGATGCTGCATTGCCTGGTTAGCGGTGACGAATACGATATTGCCCTGAATCTGCATGAGCCGATTCATGTTGCTGAAACAGGCGCCATTGTTATTCGTATCGCCGATGCCGTGCTGGAAAAATTGGCTGCATACAACGAGGAAATACTGTCGCAGTTGGCTGTAGAGCTCGCCGCGACCAAAGACTTTGAAGTTGAATCGTATGAAGGATTCAATGAACAGCTTGAGGCCTCTGCGCAAGAATCAGTGCATGCCTTACTGAGCGAATTGGCCGGTCTTGCACGACTTGCGGATTCACAAGGGCAGGCATTATTTGTATGGATGTGCGCGGAGTAAGTTTGATTAAAACTTCGCTACCCAATTTTATTTTCTGGAGATTGCCATGAAATCGTACATATGCGCTTTTTTGTTGTTGCTTGGCCCCGCAATTTCAGACGCTGTTGCCAGTAATGTGCCATGTCCCGATCTTGCTACCGCAGCTCAAGTGGCAGCCTGCCCGACTGAAGATGATTTGAAATATACATTCACCGGGTTTTGTAGTGACAACGCACGCATGTATGGCAAGGATGCCGAGGTCTGTACCGACTACCAGCGCTATCGCAAGCTAAAGAATGTTGCCCTGTGGGAATCGCAGGATGGTGTTTTTGAAGCCTACATTTCCTGCGATCTACCTGCTGCCAGCGTCAAGCAGGCCAAGGCTTCCAATATTGCCGTTACACGCAAAGCCGACATAACCCGACTTGCCTGCACTTATCGCGAAGGTGTCATTTTTACGAGTCGGACAAGGGCCGAATGCACCGTTGACGTAAAGTCAAACTGCGCTGCCGATCCAACGGCTTGTGTCGCGAAATGTGAATAATTACGAAGGTATGCATTTAACTAAATTGCTTTTCTTGCCCTCGGATTCAGCCACTGCCGAAAGGTAAAATAGCAGCATGAAACTGCTTGCACTTGAAACTTCCACTGATGCTGGTTCGATTGCCCTTTGGTTTGAGGGGGAGGTGCTGTTGCGCGCTTGCCCAGTCGGGGTTTCGAATTCAGAGACGTTGTTGCCGCTGATTAGCGCAACGATGCATGAGGCCGGGCTAGCGTTTTCTGACCTGGATGGTATCTCCTTTGGTGCCGGGCCCGGCTCGTTTACCGGCTTGCGCGTTGCGTGTGGTGTGGCGCAGGGGCTGGCTTTTGCGCAGGATTTGCCGCTGATACCGGTCGGAACGCTGGATGCCATGGCGCTTGCCAGTGGTGGTGAGCGGGTGATCGTTTTGCTTGATGCGCGCATGGGTGAAGTTTATTACGGGTATTTTGACGGCGGCGTGTTGCTTGGTCAGGTGGGTGTTTGCCCGCCGGCAGCCTTGCCTTTACCGGAAACAGATGGGTGGCTGGCTTGTGGTAATGGTTTGGTGGCTTATCCCGGCTTGCTTGAGCGGTTGGCGGCGTGCGTTTCTGATTGGCAACCCGGATTGATGCCCAGTGCAGACGCTGTCGCCCGTCTTGCTGCACCTCGTTTGGCGCGTGGTGAGCGGGTTGATCCGGCGGATGCGGCGCCGCTCTATGTGCGCGATAAAGTTGCGCAGACCGTGGCCGAGCGTTTGGCGCGGGGTGGCAAGGCATGAATGCCTTACTTTCTCCCCGGGTCGAGATGTTGCCGATGAATCTGCATGATCTTGATGAAGTGCTGGCGATTGAATATCACATCTACCCGTTTCCATGGAGTCGTGGCAATTTTGCCGATTCGATATCGACCGGTTACCGCTGTTCGGTGTGTCGGGTGGGCGGTGAACTGGTGGGCTATCTGGTGCTCATGCTGGCGGTTGATGAGGCGCATTTGCTCAATATCGGGGTTGCCGAAAAGCGGCAGGGTTTGGGTTACGGCGCACGTTTGTTGCGCCAGGCGATGATGGGTGGGCGGCAGGGTGGGGCGACGACCTTGTTGCTGGAGGTCCGTCCTTCTAACCAGAAGGCGCTGGCGCTTTACCGGCATTTTGGTTTCCAGCAGATTGGCGTGCGTCGTGGCTATTACCCCGCAGAAAAAGGGCGCGAGGATGCATTGGTGCTCACGCATCCTTTACTTGAGGTGACGGCATGACAATGAGCCGGGCGCAAACGCTGCACGAAATGGGGCTTTCGCCACAATGGAAGCTGCGTACTTCAGCGGTTAGTGAATCGCAAAGTAAGTCACAAATTGAATCGCAAGTCGGCACACAAGCACCGGCACCGGTAATAAACACGCCTGTCGCAGCAGCCTTGCTCTCAAGAGCGGTTGCTCAGCCAATGCAGGTGGCTCAAGACTTTTTGTCACCCGGCGCAGATTTCTCCGGTGAAGTTGCAAGGATGGGCTGGCAAGCACTGCATAAAAGTGTGGTTGATTGTCGTGCTTGTGGCCTTTGCGCCGAGCGTCAGCAGGCCGTTTTCGGCGTTGGTGATGTGGCCGCTGACTGGCTGTTCATCGGCGAAGGGCCGGGGGCTGAGGAAGATGCGCGCGGCGAGCCTTTTGTCGGTCAGGCCGGTAAATTACTTGATGCCATGCTGGCCGCCATTGATCTGCAACGTGGTAAGGGCGTTTATATCGCCAACGCCGTGAAATGCCGTCCGCCAGGAAATCGCACACCGGAAGCCGCTGAAATAGCCGCCTGTGCGCCTTATCTCAAGCGTCAGATTGCCTTGTTGCAGCCGAAAGTGATTGTCCTGCTTGGTCGCGCCGCTGTATTTGCCGTGCTCGGCGAGGAGGGCACACTTGCTGCGCTACGCGGCAAGCCTTTTACCTATCATGACGGAGAGCGCAGCATCCCCGTCGTCGTCACCTACCATCCCGCCTATCTGCTGCGCACGCTACCGGACAAGGCCAAGGCCTGGGAAGATCTTTGCCGTGCGCGCGCCATCATGCGTGAGGCTGGGGTACTGTCTTGAAAGTGGGCGTAACGTCTTCATCTACGTTGCAATTTGCTCAATTCGAAAATTTGGTAAATTTTAAAAATATTTCAATACTTCAACCTTGATGAAGGAAGTCGCCATGCGCATCCGTATTTTTGTTCTTTTTGCTCTGATCGCCGGCCTGCTTTCCGGTTGTGGTTATAACAGTTTCCAGACGGGTGACGAGGCGATCAAGTCGGCGTGGTCAGAGGTGCTGAATCAGTATCAACGGCGCGCTGATCTGGTGCCCAATCTGGTAAGTACGGTACAGGGCTACGCCAGCCACGAAAAAGACGTGCTGACCCAGGTAACGCAGGCGCGGGCGCAGGTTGGCGGTATGCAGGCGACGCCGGAGTTGATCAATAATCCTGAGGCATTTGCCAAGTTCCAGCAGGCGCAGGCTGGCTTGTCCAGCGCACTGTCGCGCTTGCTGGTGGTCGCCGAAAACTACCCGAATCTCAAAGCGGATGCGGCCTTCCGCGACCTTCAGGCACAACTTGAGGGCACGGAGAATCGCATTACTGTCGCCCGTAACCGCTACATCAAATCGGTTGAAACGTATAACGTTTCGGTGCGCACCTTCCCCAATAATCTGACAGCCAAGATGTTCGGCTATGAGGTGAAGCCGAACTTCAGCGTCGAAAATGAAAAAGCGATTTCGGTGGCCCCGAAGGTTGATTTTGGCGGCACGAAAAAATAACCATTGGCCGTTATCGCCATGCTTCGTCGACTGATCGTTGTTTTACTCTTTTGCCTGGGCAGTCTTCCTGGTGCTCAGGCGTTACAGGCGATCCCTGCGCTGACAGCGCATGTTATTGATCAGACAGCGACGCTGTCGACCGAGGAGCGTGGCCGGCTGGAGTCAAAGCTGGCTATTTTTGAAGCGCAGAAGGGCGCACAGATTGCGGTCTTGCTGGTGCAGAGCGTTCAGCCAGAGGCGATCGAGCAATACTCGATGCGGGTTTTCGAAACCTGGGGGCTGGGGCGTAAAGGGGTAGACGACGGTGTGTTGCTGCTGATCGCCAAGCAGGACAAAAAACTGCGCATTGAAGTTGGCTACGGGCTGGAGGGGGCGCTGAACGACGCCACCGCCAAACGTATCATCAGCGAAACCATCACGCCCCGTTTCAAGCAGGGGGCGTTTTACGGCGGTGTTGATGCCGGTCTCGACGCGCTGATCAATGTGGTGCATGGTGAAACATTGCCACCGCCGCGTGTCGTGGCTGAATCAAAGCCTTTCGACGTTGCCGATAATTTCGAGACGCTTATGGTGATTGGATTCATCCTGGTTTTTGTCGTTGGCGGTTTCCTGCGGGCGATCTTTGGCAATTTTCTGGGTGCCGGAATCATCGGTGGCTTGGCTGGCGTGATTGCTTCTTTCATTATTTCATCGACCCTGGTGGCCATTTTAATCGCAGTGATCGCCTTCTTTTTCTCTCTTTTTGCGGGAAGCTCGGGGGGTGGCGCCTGGCCTTCCAGCGGTGGTTCGTGGGGCGGCGGCAGTGGTGATTCCGGCGGATTTTCCGGTGGTGGTGGCAGCTTTGGAGGCGGTGGCGCCTCGGGAGACTGGTGATGAAATTGCCCGGAACATCAAGATTGGCCAAACTCTCCAGAATGCTTCAGCACCTGATATTGCCCCACTGGTGGGTTTTGCGCGCATTCCCCAAGCCGGTTCTTGATGCCATTGCGCGTGCGATCACCTCATCCGAACACCATCATTGTGGCGAACTGCGTTTTGTCGTTGAAGCCGGCCTGCCGTTTGCCGGCTTATTGCGCAGCGAGTCGCCACGCCAGCGCGCGATTGCGCTGTTTTCAGCGCTGCGGGTATGGGATACCGAGCACAATAGTGGCGTGCTGATTTATTTGCAGCTGATTGACCGCCGTGTCGAGATCATCGCGGATCGCGGCATTGATGCTTGTGTCGGGCACGAATTCTGGACTGCGGTTTGCCGTCGTATGGAGCGGGCGTTCGCTGAAAATCATTTTGAAGCGGGCGCGCTGGGTGCGCTGGATGAAATTACACAGGCACTCAGCACGCACTTTCCCCTGGCGGACGGTGGTGCTAACGAGTTGCCGGATGCGCCGCTGGTGTTGTGATTTGTTGGCGGTAAAGCAGCAGGCAGCAAACTCAGAGATTTTCGCCACGCGAGCAGGCAACCAGATCTTCCAGCGCGCCGCGTTGGTAAAGCTGCAAAAATGCTGTGACGATTGCCGGATCAAAATGGGTGCCTGATTCGTTTTGCAACTCCTCGATCGCTTTTTCCGGGAGCCAGGGTGATTTATAAGGGCGCGTACTGACCAGCGCATCGAAAACATCAACGACGGCGACGATCCGGGATACGAAGGGAATGTTGGTTCCTGATAATTTATCCGGATAACCGTTGCCGTCCCAGCGCTCATGGTGCGTGCATGCGACGCTGCGGGCAAGGGCCAGTGAGGGATTGCGGCGCAGAATGGTGTCACCGATTCGTGTGTGACGCTTGATCACCTCGAATTCTTCGACGGTCAGGCGGCCGGGTTTTCTCAGAATGTTGTCGGGGATACCGACTTTACCGACATCATGCAGGCGGCTTGCCTGGGCATAGGCGGCGGCATCTTCTGCACCACAACCCAACTCCAGCGAGAGCCGGCGGGTATATTCCTCGATTCGTTTGATATGGGCACCGGTTGCGCTGTCCTTGAATTCGGCCACTTCGGCGAGCATGTCGATTGCCTGCTCGTAAGACTCTTCCAGGCTATGGTGCATGCGGAAGTTATCGAGCGCCGCCGCGCACTGGTTAGCCATGATCTGGATCAGCTCACGGTCGGCTTCGGAGAGCTCGCCGCCCGATTCAAGGTAGATGAATCCGAACAACTCGTCCTTGACCCGTAAAGGCACGACGATAGCCCGCTGTCGAAGTTGATCGGGGAACTTCTCGGAAAGTACGGCGCCCGAGCAGAGCTCGATGATTTCATTACGTCGCTTGGCGCAGGTCTCATCGTCGGCCAGATCTCCGGCACCCGCCCGTACATGAATTTCCTTACCTTCAAGGGTGGCAACCAGGCCGTCGATGGTCGAGATCATGCCGGAGTAACCAAGATTGCAGACACCGATAATCTGCATCAGCAAACCCTGAAAATACTCCTCAAGTTTGTCCCGGTGCAGGTTGTACAGCTCCGGCGTGATGTCGAGAATACGGTGCAGGCCGACCCGGTTCAGCTCGATGGTTTGCAGGTCGCGATAGCTTTTGAGTGCCGAACGCACGGTCGTGTAAAGCTTCTGCACGGTCAGTTCGGTTTTGTCCTTGTAGTCGTCGATGTCGAAGTTGTCGATGACATAGCGCTCGGGTGCCAACCCCGGTTGCCCCGTGCGAATCACCAGCCGGATCATCAGGTTGCGCAGCTCGTTGCGAATGTGGGCAACCAGCGTGAGCCCGGCTTCGTCGGTTTCCATCACCACATCGATCAGTGCCACCGCAATGTCAGGATGTGTTTGAAGCATCTCGCGGGCTTCTTTGGCTGAGGCTGCTTCAATGATCTGTAGCGGGCGCCCTGAGAACTCAAAACCACGCAGATTTAGTGACGTGAGTGTGCGAATGTCGGGTTCATCGTCTACAACCAGTAGTTTCCAGGGGATTTCGCGCGATATATCGGCGTTGTCGCTGTCCGGACTACTGGGTTTGCGCAGAATTTTCATGATCAGCTGATTTCCTTGCCACTAATTCGATGAGGAAACTCGATGGTAAAGCGTGTGCCGTTGCCAGGCTGGCTGGCGCAAACGATGCTGCCGCCCAGCCCTTGTGTTACCAGATTATAAACAAGATAAAGGCCAAGCCCGCTGCCGCCACTACCCCGGCGGGTGGTGTAGAAAGGCTCAAACGCATGCTCAAGCGTATTTTGATCCATGCCGGCACCGTCATCCGTAAATTCGAGCTGAATACGGTCTTGGTAGATGCTTGCCTGAATGCGGATCAAGCCGGCCATTGTGCCGTCGGCGAAGGCGTGCAGGCGGCTGTTTTGCAGGAGGTTGGTGAGCAGTTGTTCAAGCATGCCGACCGGTCCGAAGCTGCAAATCGCAACCGGGCAATCAACCTCGATGCGGATCGCCGTATTCTTGAAGCTGTTATTCAGTGTCTTTTTAACGTCTTCAATCACTTCGGCGAGGTTGAACAAGCGCTCTGCCTCTGAGGACTGATCGACCGCCGTGCGTTTGAAGCTTTGCACCATCGCGGCGGCACGCCGGAGGTTGGCGAGTGCCAGCGTTGAGGTTTCGTCGAGTATTTTCAGCCGGTCACGCAAATCTTCTTCGGTGACTTCTTCCTGCGCGATCAGGCGGGTCATCTCGCCAACGACTTCCAGCGATTGCGATGCAGCCCCGACGGCAACGCCAATCGGCGTATTCACCTCATGCGCAAAACCAGCGCCGAGTCGCCCGAGTGAGGCCATTTTTTCACTTTCCAACAGGTCGCTTCGTGTCGCTTCGAGCATCAGCAGATTGCGCCGGATAATCAGCAGGCTGCCCCAGGTCAGCAGTGAAAAAAGACCAAAAACGGCAAGGTGGATAAAAACAAATCCCCGTTTCTGTGCGTCAATGATGTTGTAGATGTAGCTAGCCGGAAAGGTAACGCTGATTCCGCCACGTACGTCGCCGAGCTGGTAACCCTGTTTCCGGTGGCAGTTCAGGCAGGGCGCCTTGACTTCAAGCGGTGCCATGTAGCGGAAATTGGCCTTGTCACCGCTGCCGACAATCGACACCTGCTCGCTGCGTTGGCGCTCGAAGCCCTCGAGCATTTCCTGCTCCCAGGCGTCGGGGGCATTGCCGGGGTTGATCGGTTTCAGGCTGGTCAGGTGAATCCGCATATCACGTTCCTGTGCGATCAGATCGCCCAGTTGCCGCGTCATATAGGCCGGATTGATGCGCGTCAGTGCGATGCCCGATGGCGTGGCG
The DNA here is from genome assembly GCA_903953145.1 of uncultured beta proteobacterium. Taxonomy (GTDB): domain Bacteria; phylum Pseudomonadota; class Gammaproteobacteria; order Burkholderiales; family Rhodocyclaceae; genus CAJBIL01. The sequence goes on along the minus strand of CAJBIL010000450.1, from coordinate 1,997 downwards.
ATGTTCTTTTCAGGGATATCGAGCCAGTTATTCGGTGGGGTTGTTTCCGTTGCGGGCGCATACACGCCGCCGTGTTTCGCGGCCCACAGCCGGGTTGTTTCAATCATCTCAAAGACCAGCCGGCCACGCAGGATTGCCATCGTATGCGCGTGCCGCTCAAGCTCGTAAATGTGCCAGGTGTAGGAAGTTGCCGTCACCATCGCGCACAGAATAATCAGTAGCGACCATCGCGAGGGGTGGCGAATGAAGGCGTCGAAACCGGCAACGAGGCGTGCTGAGCGTTTCATAACTACCTGCTTATTGTCATCCGCTAGTGGTGCGTATTGTCGTCAAGATGAATCACGTCATCGTGCGCGCGCTGGTTGGCATCGTGTATGCGTTTGACCAGATACATGCTGCTGCTGACAAAAATACCGAACAGCGTGAGCACCACATAAATCGAAATATCCGCCTTGATCATCGCGTAATAAAGCCCCGTCATCGCCAGAATCGACAGGTTCTCGTTAAAATTTTGTACCGCAATCGAGTGGCCGGCGCCCATCAGGATATGGCCACGATGCTGCAACAGCGCATTCATCGGCACGACAAAGAAGCCCGAGAGCGCGCCAATCAGGATGAGTAGCGGCACCGCCGCCCAGACATCATGGACAAAATTCATCACCAGAACAATGACGCCCATCGCAATACCAAGCGGAATAACACGCACTGATTTGCGCAGCGTGATCATTTTTGCGGCAACCACCGCACCCAGCGCAACGCCGATGGCGACTACGCCTTGCAGCATGCTCGATTTCGACAGGTCAAGCTGAAGTGCCATTTCAGACCATTTGATCACGATAAATTGCAGCGTCGCGCCAGCACCCCAGAACAGCGTAGTCACCGCCAGTGAAACCTGGCCGAGCTTGTCGCGCCAGAGCAATACAAGGCAGTGTTGGAATTCGTGGATCAGATAGAAAGGATTTTTCTTCAGCGGCTTGTGATCAACGCCGGTATCGGGAATGTAGAGGTTGAATATCGAGGCCAGCACGTAAAAGCCGGCAACGAAGCAGACCGCCATCTCACCCACCGTATCAATACCGGTTTCGATAATCGGAAAGTCGAAAGAGAGCAGCGTTTCGGCAATGCTTGGCTTGATCAGCATACCGCCGATCATAACCCCGAGGATGATCGCCCCCACCGTCAGTCCCTCGATCCAGCCATTGGCAACAACCAGAAGGCGGTGCGGCAAGTATTCGGTCAGGATGCCATACTTGGCTGGCGAGTAAGCCGCAGCGCCAAGGCCAACAATGGCATAGGCCAGGAGCGGATGAGAGCCAAAAAACATCATGCCGCAACCGATGATCTTGATCGTATTGCTGATGAACATCACGCGCCACTTGGGCATTGAATCGGCAAAGGCGCCAACGAATGCCGCGAGAACAACATACGAAAGCGTGAAAAAAGTCTTAAGCAACGGCTCGTATTCGCTGGGTGCATGCATCTCTCGCAGCGCAGCAATCGACGCAATCAACAGGACGTTGTCGGCCAGCGCTGAAAAAAACTGCGCCGCCATGATGATGAAAAAGCCGAAGGGCATCGGTCAGTGCGGAATTCGCCGTTTTTGGAGTGGAGGTTTTATACCACGAACGGCGTAAAGTTGTTAGCCAGCGGCACGCTATTGTTGAGACGATATCAACAGCTTTTTGGGGACTAAGGCATCGGTGATAATTTTTTGCCATTGCCCTGCGACCCGCATGGAATGGCGATCTACCTCATTAACCTGCTGAAGACCCCCGTATTTATTGCCTCTCAGGCAAATGACTTCAGCGAAGCCAATGCTGGCAAGACTCGGTGCTCATACTTACGCATTGGGCACGCCGCATCAGCTTGGCCGTTGCAAAACTGCCGAGGTTGCCCTATAGCCGCATTGATGAGTTGTTGCAGTTGAGAGCCGTCGTTGCCGAATAACTTGATTGGTAATGCGTTACGGTATAAGGTCCCCGCACACGGCAACGCAG
>CAJBIL010000449.1 GCA_903953145.1 uncultured beta proteobacterium | reverse complement strand
TGGATTCCAGCTAGAGATTTACAAAGAGCAAAAGAATTAAATGTCTATTGTAAAAAAACAAGCGTTAGCATTTCCGCTTTGGCCTTACATTTTGTTTATGAAAATCCCCTTATTTATAAGATGGTGTTAGGCGCAAGTAATTTAAGTGAATTGAAGCAAAGCTTTGAATCGCTTGATGATAAATCAATGTTATTATTAAATCATGACTATAGTTTTACCGTTTAAATGCAAATTTTTTAATGTATGATTTTTGAGTTTAATTGTCAAAAAAGTATAGCATTTAGCTATTTTGTCAATAGGAATATTATTCATTTTAATTTTATTTTGTAATAATCACTTAAGTTGCTGATCAAGCGGCAGGTAAAAACGTGGGCTACCGTTACCTATGTAACTGGCGAAAAACTGCACCGATTTATTCATTTCCGGTTCAAGCAGCAACAATTGTTCTACCTTTTTAGCCTGAGCTTCGGTTGCTTTCAGTGAAGCCCCTTGCGGCAACCACAAATCAACCAGCAATTCATTGCGGCTGGAGGCGGGGAAAAACTGCTTCTGCACCCCGGTCCCCAGCGCAACAAGCGAAAGTGCAAAAGCCATCAGCGTCGCACCGATCACCAGCCAGCGCCGACGTACACACCATTCGACAGTAGCGCGTACCCGCCGGTAAAAAGGTGTGGTGTAAATATCTTCGCCATGCTGCTGCGCCTTGGCGAGCAATTTTTTGGGATCAAGCAACTTGTAGCCAAGGTAGGGCGTGAACACCACGGCAACCAGCCAGGAAACAATCAGTGCAATGGCAACCACGGCAAAAATAGAAAACGTGTATTCGCCCGCGCTTGACTTGGCGAAACCGACCGGCGTAAAGCCGGCCACCGTAATCAACGTCCCGGTAAGCATTGGAAAAGCGGTGGAAGTGTAGGCGAAGGTGGCCGCGCGGAACCTGTCCCAGCCCTGCTCCATTTTTACGACCATCATCTCAACCGCAATAATTGCATCGTCTACCAGCAAGCCAAGCGAAATTATCAGCGCACCCAGTGAAATCCGATGCAAATTAATACCGAACACCGCCATCAATAAAAAGGTAACTGCCAGCACCAGTGGAATCGACAAAGCGACGACAGCGCCCGTCCGCAAACCCAGGCTGAGAAATGACACGGCGAGCACGATTACCACGGCTTCCGTCAGCGATGACATGAATAAAGTAATTGATTGACGCACGATCTCGGGCTGATCCGCCACGACATGAATGTCGATCCCGTGCGGCAGATCTTTTTGCAGACGCGCGACTTCGGTACGCAATTGATCGCCCAGCCGGATCACATCGCCGCCCCGGTTCATGGCAATTGCAACACCGATTGCATCCTGCCCCTGAACGCGCATGCGCGGCGTAGGCGGCTCGGAAAAACCGCGCTTGACGGTAGCAATGTCTCCAAGCCGGAATAATCGCCCGCTGGCCTGAATACCAATTTCGCGAATGTTCTCAGGCGAATTGAAATCACCCGAAACACGGATCCGCACCCGATCTGACGCAGTTTCATAGAAACCGGCTGGCGTCATTGCATTCTGTTTTTGCAGCGCGTCGAGAATAGCCAGCGGGTCAAGGCCGAGCGTCGCGAGTTTGGCGTGCGATATTTCGATAAAAATCTTTTCGTCCTGGACGCCGATCAGTTCAATTTTCTTGACATCAGGCACCTGCCGCAAGGCACGGGCAATTCGATCAGCTTCCTGTCGTAACGTAGCAAGATCAAAGCCATCGCCAGTCAACGCAAAGATATTGATAAAGGTTTCACCAAACTCGTCATTGATGAAAGGCCCTTGCACACCATTTGGCAGTGTGTGCTTGATATCACCAATCTTTTTCCGAACCTGATACCAGGCATCCGGCACTTCATTTTTCGGCGTGTAGTCTTTGAGAATAACGAAAGCCAGAGACTCGCCGGGCTTCGAGCTTGAGCGAACAACATCAATCCAGGGCGCTTCCTGTAGCTTCTTTTCGATACGTTCGGTCACTTGCAACTCGACTTCGCGCGCAGTCGCCCCAGGCCAGAGCGTTCTTACAACCATCACTTTGAAGGTGAAATCCGGGTCTTCGGCCCGCCCCAACTTGAAGTAGGAAAGCACGCCACCGAGCATCAAAACGAGAATCAGATAAGCCACCATCGAACGATGGCGCAACGCCCACTCGGAAAGATTGAGGTGTGTCATCGTGCAGGCGTTGCAGCGGGTTCACCGACTGCTTTCAAAGCGCTGGTTGCAACTTTTACTTTTTCACCGGCGCTCAGTTTATGCACACCGGCAATCACGATACGCTCCCCGGTCCTGACGCCCTTGTCATTTGCCAAGGTGGCGAATGTTTCGCTATAAGATGCGACATCAATGGCGCGTAACGACACAGTGTCATCAGGCCCGACTACCCACAAAGCTGGTTTGCCATCTTTCTGAAAAACTGCCGAAAGCGGTACGGTGTGTCGCGCGACACTCCCTGCACGATAAAAATGCACATTGGCCGTCATCCCCAGCAGCACCCGGGCATCGGGCTGGAGAATGGAAACACGCGCGGCGAAGGTTCGGGTGGTGGGGTCGGCAACCGGCGACAATTCACGCAACAATCCTTTGAATTTCGCTTTGTCGTCTGACCATAGGGCAATCTCGGCGTTGCTCAACGCCCGCACTTCTGGCATACGCATTTCTGGGATCGAAATTGCCACTTCAAGGGTATCAGTACGCATAACACGGAACACGACTTGGCCGGCTGCCACCACCTGCCCGACCTCACCCGCAACCAATCCGACCACCCCCGCCTGATCCGCTTTCAGAACCGTGTAAGCACTCTGGTTGTGCGCCAGGTTTGACTGTGCCAATGTGGCCTTGAAGCTCGTTTCCTTTGCATCAAGCGCTGCCTGACTGACAAAGTTTCTTGCCCGTAATTCACGATAACGTTTCACCTCGGCATCAGCGAGCGCCAGTTGTGCATCGGCAGCAGCAGCCGACAGCGCACTATCTGCGGGGTCTAGTCTGGCCAGCACATCGCCCGCTTTAACGATGACACCGGCATCAACAAGGCGTGCTGAAATTTTCCCCGGGATACGGAAACCGAGTTGTGTCTCATAGCGCGAACGCACCTCGCCAGAGTAGGTGCTCGACTCACCACTCACCGCATCGCCGATAAGCTGCGTCATTACCGGGCGTAGTGGCTCGGGAGGCTGCGCCTCTTTGCTGCAAGCGCCAAGCAAGACGAGCGCGGCAATAAGCAGCGCCGGGCGGCGAAAACAACGAGCGTCGGGCGAGAAGAGTGCCAAAGGGTTCATGCCGTGCTTTCCAAGGCGCGCAGTCCGTTCGCCAAAAGGTCAAAGTGAGTTTCAAGATAGGTCTGCGGGTCTCTTTCCTGCGCACAGAAACAGAGTGAAAAGCGCCAGATGGCGAGCATCAGCAGCGGCGCGATGATGACATCAATCGCCGTCTCAGCGTCAAGCGGACGGAATTCCCCGCTCGCAACACCGCGCTGCAAAGCGGCTCGCAGAAGCGCGCGGCCGCGCACAATCACGTTATCGTGGTAGTACTGAGCAACCTCAGGGAAATTACGCGATTCAGAAATAATCAGCTTAGGAACCCCCGCCAGCCGCGTTCCGCCAATTTGCTGCCACCAGCCAACGAGCAGTTCCCGCAGCAACGCCATGCTCGTTCCACTGTGCTCCGCTAGGCGTTGTTCTCCGGCAGCCAGCGTCGGCACGATACCCTCTTCGATAACGGCCTTGAACAAGGCTTCCTTGCTATCGAAATAGAGATAAAGCGTACCTTTCGACACCCCTGCGCGTGCGGCCACATCATCAAGCCGTGTTGCGGAAAAACCTCTTTCCACAAAAAGGTCAAGCGCCGCAGAAGTCAGCTCGGAAGGCCGTGCATCCTTGCGACGACGGCGCACCGTTTTAGCTTCTGGCGATAGTTTGGCATCGGGCACAACGGCAATTGAGGGCATGGGCTAAGTAGCCATCGGCTACATTACTGACTAACGAGTCATTAATGTAGCCGGCAAAAACCTGAAAGTCAAATGTAAGAAACAATCAGAATTTACACCGCCGCCAACCCCTTAGCGCGACTCTTTGATCATCCGCGTAAAACCTGACTGTACCGGCCGGGCATTATTCCGGTAGAGCTGCGAAAAAATTGCCAGCTGATCGACCGACATTTGCTGCGGTTGCTTGAGCACCAGCCAGAGCACGCCTTCCGAGCAAGGCGGGGTGGTTAACGAGCCCATGTAGGTGTAGTAATTCCTGTTCTCCGGCAACAGTTGAGCAAGGTCAAGCGTCAGCTCCGGCGGGGCTACCGTTTCATTTTTCTCAAGCGGCAGGTTGTTCCACACCGTCTGGATCAGGGGATTGTCACGCCCTTTTTCGAGCAGGACGGCAACCACCGCCAACTTCCCGTCTTCCGACTTATGCACAAGATGGGCGACCATATCAAAAGCTTTACCATTCACCCGCTCTTCAGAAGGGCGATGAAAATGAAACTGGATCAGCTGGTAGCTTTTTCCCAGCAAGCTGATACTGCCGCCCGCCAGCGACACCTGCACCGTATGCCCGTTATCGACAACGCGAAAATTTGATGGCCGGTAAGCAAACTGAATCGGCTCCAGATCAACCCGGATGCCATCACGAATATCGATTGGCGATTGACGCTTGCCATTGCTGCAAGTTACGTAATCGGCATTGAGCTTTCCCCAGTTTTCCGGCCCACCAACACCCTCGTAAGACCAGTGAATGTGGGCGTGTGCATGATTCTGTGCAGCGTGTTCAGTAACCGGCGCAGGCTTGCTACGACGCGGCTTTGGAGCGACAGCGGCTTGTGCAACGGGTGCCGGCATTGGCTTGGCTTCTATTTTTGGCTCTGCTTCTGCTTTAGGCTCGGGCTTGGACATAGCCTTGGCTTCCGGCTCGGGCTTTACCGCGACCGGCGCCGGCGCCTGTGCAGGGGCAGCTGCATGCTTTGTCTCTTTTTCCATCAGTGTCGCGTTAGCCTTGCGTAACTCACCGGCGGCTTCATTCACTTTTTCAGCCATTTTGCTGGCCGCAACGGTAGATTCTGCGCCGGCTTTCGGGCGGCAGACTTCGCGTAACAACTTATCGTCAAGCGTTCCGGAGCGCACCGGCATTTCAAGCTGCGTCTTGACCTCCTCCTCGCGCAAAAGATCACCTTCCTCCTTGAAATAACTGCGTTTTACCGTGCTGACCGTCCGCGCGGCACAATCAAAGCGGTTAAGCGCCTCGATAATGCGATAGGAAGAGGCGGTTTTCGGGTCATTGATCGCCTTGTCGAGAATGATGCGACCCAGCGCAGTGGAGCGCCCACCCTCGTCTTTCTTGATACTGGCCCGGTCGATTTCCACGCGCTTGCCCTGCTCGGCAGAAATCGTCTGCCAGGCAGCGGTCGCCGTAAAAGGCAGAGAAACAGCACAAATAGCGATAAAAAATTTGAGGCGCACGGTCGAACTCCCAGTGATTGTTTTTATGCTCATCAGGCTAATCACGGAAAACTTTGACAGAACTTTAGCGCAGCGCTTGGTAATGCTGCCAATTTCTTGCAAATAAGCCGTTATTCCAGTAACTTGGTCGATCACGTTAGGGGTGTCACACCGTTGTCGGGGTGACTGAGAGAGTCCCTTGGAACCTGTACGGGTCATGCCGTCGTAGGGAAGCGGAGTTTTTGTGGAACCGTTTTCTTGCGCGCCATACCGTTATCTCGCCTCTGGCAAACCGTCTTCGCAAGGAAACATCATGAACGCCACCGAAAAATTCATCGCTGCCGACGCCCACGTGGACGCCGCCGCGATCAAGCCGCTCCCCAATTCCCGCAAGATCTACGTCGAAGGCAGCCGCCCGGACATCCGCGTGCCGATGCGCGAGATCTCGCAGTCGGATACCGATACTGCGTTTGGTGGCGAGAAGAACCCGCCAATCTACGTTTACGACTGTTCCGGCCCTTACTCCGACCCGCAGGCCAGCATCGATATCCGTAACGGCCTGCCCGCCCTGCGTGCCGGCTGGATCGCCGAACGCGGCGATGTGGAAGCGCTCGACGGCCTGACTTCAGACTTCGGCCGCGCCCGCGCCACCGACGCTGCGCTCGACGAACTGCGCTTCCCCGGTCTGCATCGCAAGCCGCTGCGTGCCAAGGCCGGCGCTAACGTTTCACAAATGCACTACGCACGTAAAGGCATCATCACGCCGGAGATGGAATACGTCGCCATCCGCGAAAACAACAACCGCCGCGCCTACGTCGAACAACTCAAAGCCTCCGGCGAACAAGGCGAACGCTTCGCCGAAATCCTCTGCCGCCAGCACCCCGGCCAGAGCTTTGGCGCCTCCATCCCGGACGAGATCACGCCGGAATTCGTGCGCAGCGAAATCGCGCGCGGCCGCGCCATCATCCCGAACAACATCAACCACCCCGAATCCGAGCCGATGATCATCGGCCGCAACTTCCTGACCAAGAT
>CAJBIL010000448.1 GCA_903953145.1 uncultured beta proteobacterium | reverse complement strand
GGAAGGGGCCGTGGTCGGCGGAAGCCACCTATGCCGTGCATGACGCGGTCTCCTTAAGCGGCTCGTCCTATGTCGCCATCGCGCCGAACACGAACCAGCCGCCGCCCGATGCGGCCCATTGGCAGGTGCTGGCCGCCAAGGGTCTCGACGGCATCGGGGCCGGCGACATGCTGGCCGCCCAGAATCTCGCCGATTTGCCTGACAAGGCGGCGGCGCGGAGCAATCTCGGCCTGGTGATCGGCGCCCAGGTCCAGGCCCATGATGCCGAACTGGATGCGCTGGTTGATTTGCCGTTTGCGCTACCAACGGCAGTGGCCGGCATTACGCTGGCAACGCTCTACGCCGGCAACGGCTGGATTGGCCGCCACCTTGAGCCGCTCGGCATGAAAGTCGCCTACACGCCGCTGGGCATCGTGGTAGCGCTAACCTTCATCAGCCTGCCGTTTGTGGTGCGCACCTTGCAGCCGGTGATTGAGGATATCGAGCCGGAGATTGAGGAAGCCGCTGCATCGCTCGGTGCTTCGCGTTTGCAGACGTTTCTGCGAGTCATTTTCCCCGCGATTTTCCCGGCGTTGCTGACCGGCTTCACGCTGGCTTTTTCGCGGGCGATTGGTGAGTTCGGGTCGGTCATTTTTATTGCCGGCAACTTGCCCTTTATTTCCGAAATCACGCCGCTGCTGATCATCTCGAAGCTTGAACAGTACGACGTTGTGGGGGCAACTGCACTGGCCGTCGTCATGCTGGTCATTTCCTTCTGCATGCTGCTCGCAGTCAATGCGCTGCAGTGGTGGACGGCGAACCGGCATCAGGCCAGTGATGGAAAAAGCACTGGAGAAGGCCAATGAGCGCCGCCAGTCGTCGCGCCAACGCCGAGCCACGCTGGGTGCGCTGGACGTTGTTGGGTGTCGGGCTCAGTTTCCTTTTCTTTTTCCTCGCGCTGCCGCTGATCGCCGTGTTTGTCGAAGCGTTTGCGGCCGGGGTGCCGGCGTATATCGCGGCATTGAAAGACCCCGAGGCGCGTTCGGCAATCTGGCTGACGCTATTCGTGGCCTTGTTTGTGCTGCCTTTTAATGTGGTTTTTGGCGTAGCCGCCGCGTGGTCCATCGCCAAGTTCGAATTTCGCGGCAAGGCACTGCTAATCACGCTGATCGACTTGCCGTTTGCCGTTTCGCCAGTGGTTGCCGGCCTCGTTTTTATCCTGATTTTTGGCGCACAGGGCGTATTCGGGCCGTGGTTTGCGGCGCACGACATCAAGGTGGTGTTTGCACTGCCGGGCATTATTCTCGCCACGATGTTCATCACCTTCCCTTTTGTGGCGCGTGAGCTGATTCCGCTGATGCAGTCGCAAGGTAAAGACGAGGAAGAAGCCGCCATTTCGCTCGGTGCCAGCGGCTGGCAGATGTTCTGGCGCGTTACGCTGCCGAACATCAAGTGGGGCCTTCTTTACGGCGTGATTCTCGCCAACGCGCGCGCGATGGGCGAGTTCGGCGCGGTATCGGTGGTCTCCGGCCACATTCGCGGCGAAACCAATACGCTGCCACTGCACGTCGAGATTCTCTACAACGAATACAACTCGGTCGGCGCTTTCGCTGCGGCGTCGGTGCTCGCGTTGCTGGCGCTGGTGACGCTGCTCGCCAAGACCGTTGTGGAATGGCGCATGCGTAAAGAAACTGAAATGCTGGATGCGGCATTGCCGCCCGGGAAAGTTGAGTAAAGAAAGTCGGTTAAAGATGAGCATAGAAATCCGCGGTATCGGCAAACGTTTTGGCAGCTTTATTGCGCTCGACAATATCGAGCTCGACATCCCGACCGGCGAACTGGTGGCCTTGCTTGGCCCCTCCGGCTGCGGCAAGACAACGCTGTTGCGCATCATCGCCGGCATGGAGTCGGCGGATGCCGGGCAGGTGATGTTCTCCGGAGAAGAAGCGACGCACCTGCACGCAAGGGAGCGCAATGTCGGTTTCGTCTTCCAGCACTACGCGCTGTTTCGGCATATGTCGGTTTTCGAGAATGTGGCGTTTGGCCTGCGCGTTAAGCCGAAAAAGGAGCGCCCACCGGAAGCCGCGATTCGCAGCAAGGTGATGGATCTGCTGAAGCTCGTGCAACTCGACTGGCTGGCCGAACGCTATCCCTCACAGCTCTCCGGCGGCCAGCGTCAGCGCATTGCACTGGCGCGTGCGCTGGCGGTTGAGCCGAAGGTGCTGCTGCTCGATGAGCCCTTCGGCGCGCTCGATACCAAGGTGCGCAAAGAATTGCGCCGCTGGCTACGCCGCCTGCACGACGATATGCACATATCCAGCGTGTTTGTGACGCATGATCAGGAAGAGGCGCTGGAAGTCGCCGACCGGGTGGTGGTGATGAACCACGGAAAAATCGAGCAGATCGGCACGCCGGACGAGGTGTATTCCAACCCCGCGACGCCCTTCGTTTACCAGTTCCTCGGTAACGTTAACGTTTTTCACAGCCGCGTGCATGGCACGTGGGCCGACGTCGGGGCGGATGTCGGCGCTGAGTCTGAGACAGTTGCGAATGCGCATGAAGGCGGGGCGATGGCGTTTGTTCGCCCGCACGATATTGACATCGAGCACAGCCCGGTGGCCGGCGGGTTGGAGGCCACGGTGCAGGACGTGCATGCCATCGGCCCGCTGGTGCGCGTTGAGCTGGCGCATCAATCCGAGCTGATCGAAGTCGAGCTGACGCGCGAGCGTGCCACCGAGTTGGCGCTCGTCAAAGGCCAGCAGGTATGGCTCAAGCCGCGTCAGGTCAAGGTGTTTGCCTTGCCGGGCGCTGCGCTGGAAGAGGGCGGCTCGGGTATCTGAGGTGCTTGATGCCTTGCCGGTCATGACCAAGTCACGGTCAAGCAAGCTTTTGCTTGATCTGCGTCATCCTGAAGGCTGTTGGGGCGGGTGGTATAATCCGCGCCTGTTTTGCCAATACTCCTAATCCCCGCATGGCGCTATTTACGCTTGGTATCAACCACCACACGGCACCGCTTTCGGTGCGTGAGCAGGTGGCTTTTCACGCCGAGAAATTGCAGCAGGCGCTGGCGGATTTGACGCGTGCCAAAGCCGTGCACGAAGCCGCGATCCTGTCGACGTGCAATCGTACCGAGCTGTATTTCTCGACCGATACCCCTGACGTGGCGACGGCGTGGCTGGCCGAGTACCACCGGATTTCGCGGCACGAGATCGAGCCTTATCTTTATACCTATCCCGAACGTGAGTCGATTCGTCACGCTTTCCGGGTCGCCAGCGGGCTGGATTCAATGGTGATTGGTGAGCCGCAGATTCTGGGGCAGATGAAGGATGCGGTGCGCGTTGCCGAGGAGGCAGGGACGCTGGGGGCGACGCTGCACAAGCTCTTCCAGCGCTCGTTTGCGGTGGCCAAGGAGGTGCGGTCGACGACGGCGATTGGCGCGAATATTGTTTCAATGGCGGCTGCTGCCGTGCATCTGGCTGAGCGGATTTTTGAGCGCGTGGCGGATCAGAAAATCCTTTTTATTGGCGCCGGCGAAATGATCGAGCTGTGTGCCACGCACTTTGCCGCACAGGGGCCAAAGCAGATTGTGATCGCCAATCGCACCATTGAGCGCGGCAATGTACTGGCCGAGCGTTTTGGCGGCACGGCGATCAAGCTCGATGAGATTGCCGAGCGCCTTGCCGAATTTGACATCGTTGTTTCATGTACCGCCAGCCAGTTGCCAATTATTGGCTTGGGCATGGTTGAGCGGGCGATCAAGGTGCGCCGGCATCGTCCGATATTTATGGTTGACCTCGCTGTACCGCGCGATATCGAAATGGAAGTCGGCGAGATGGATGACGTCTTCCTCTATACCGTTGATGATCTGGCGCAGGTGGTTGAGTCCGGCATGGAGTCGCGGCAGGCGGCGGTGATTGATGCCGAGGCGATCATTGCCGAGCGCGTTGATGCTTTCCTGCACTGGCTTCAGACGCGCGATACAGTGCCGGTGATTCGTTCTTTGCGTGATGCGGCCGAACGTACGCGGCGGCATGAAATGGAGCATGCGTTAAAAATGTTGGCCAAAGGTGAAGACCCGGCGCGCGTGCTCGATCATTTGTCGCATCGGCTAACCAATAAATTCCTGCACGCACCGACGCAAACGCTCAATCAGGCCGAGGGTGACCGCAGTGAGTTGCAGCGCGTTGCCTCGCGTCTGTTCCACCTTCATTCCGACCTGCACGCCGACCCGCATTCCGGCGAGTAGCTGACGGGCTGTCCAGCACCAACGCGTCGCGGCAGCCAGGTTTGTTCTTCAGCAGTCTTCCATTTCCGCACTCCCAGATTCGTTTTTCCCGATTGCCTCTCATGAAACAGACCATCCGCGACAAACTGGAACATCTCACCGGCCGCCTTGACGAGCTCGACCGTATTCTCTCCAGCAGTGAAGCGACGCGTGACATGGATCAGTACCGCAAGCTGACGCGCGAGCACGCCGAGCTCGGGCCGGTGGTTGCCCTTTACCAGACCTTCCGGCAGACCGAAGCAACTTTGCAGTCCGCCCTCGACATGATGGCCGACCCGGAGATGAAGGAGCTGGCCGAAGAAGAAATGAAGGACGCCAAAGAGCGCTTGCCGGAAATCGAAAACGAACTCCAAAAATTGCTCTTGCCGAAGGATGCTAACGACGAGCGCAACGTCTTCCTTGAAATCCGGGCCGGCACAGGCGGCGATGAATCTGCGCTGTTCGGCGGCAATCTCTTTCGCATGTATACGCGGTATGCCGAGCGTCAGCGCTGGCAGGTCGAGATTGTGTCGTCGAGTGCTTCGGATGTTGGCGGCTACAAGGAGGTCATTGCCCGCATCATCGGCACCGGCGTGTATTCCAAACTCAAGTTCGAGTCGGGCGCGCATCGCGTACAGCGCGTGCCGGAAACCGAAACGCAGGGGCGCATTCACACCTCGGCGTGCACCGTGGCCGTGATGCCGGAGGCCGATGAGCTGGAAGAGGTCACCATCAATCCGGCCGAGATCCGCATTGATACCTTCCGCGCGTCGGGCGCGGGCGGGCAGCACATCAACAAAACGGATTCGGCGGTGCGTATTGTTCATCTGCCGACGGGCATTGTCGTTGAGTGCCAGGATGGCCGCTCGCAGCATAAAAACAAGGCGCAGGCGATGTCGGTGCTGGTGGCACGAATTCGTGACGCGCAGGAGCGTGAGCAGCACGCAAAAAGGGCGTCGACGCGCAAGAGTCTGGTGGGCAGCGGTGATCGTTCCGAGCGCATTCGTACCTACAACTTCCCGCAGGGGCGGGTGACCGACCATCGCATTAATCTGACGCTCTACAAGATCGACGCCATCATGGATGGCGATATCGACGAACTGGTCGGCGCACTGGCCAACGAGCATCAGGCCGAGCAATTGGCGATGCTGGCTGAAGGCGGCGAGTAAATTGCAGGTGGCGTGTATTGGTGATGCTTGGCGCATGGCCAGTCAGCGTATCGACCGGCTTGATGCGCGTTTGCTGTTGGAGTATGTGTCGGGGTGCACGCACACCGATTTGATCGCCCGCCCCGATCTGGCGATGACGCCTGATCAGGCGACGCAACTGGCGGCATTGGTCGCCCGCCGTGCCGCTGGCGAGCCGCTGGCTTACCTCGTCGGTAGTGCCGATTTTTATGG
>CAJBIL010000447.1 GCA_903953145.1 uncultured beta proteobacterium | reverse complement strand
TAACAACGCCGGTGGCGTGATTCAGCTCTTCACCCGTGAGGGGAAGGGCGCACCGAGCATCGAAACGTCCGTGGTCGGCGGCAGTTACGGCACCTGGAAAGCCGATGTCAGCGCGCAGGGTAAATCCGGCAATATCGGCTATGTGCTTGATGTGTCGCGTTTTGCCACTGGCGGCTACCGTGACCACAGCGCCGCAACGCGCGATCAGTCGATGGCCAAGCTTAATATTGAGCTCGATGCCGACAGCCGTCTGACCGTGGTCGCCAATCAGCTCAGCCAGCATGACACGCAGGATGCGCTGGGTGTGAAGTGGGGAACCTTCCGGACCGACCCGCGCAAAAACGAGATTGATACGACGGATACGCAAAACCCCAAACGCACGCTGGCTGACCGCTACAACACCCGCAAGAGTATCGATCACGTTCAGGGCGGCGCAACTTACGAGCGCCGTTTTGGTGAAGATCGCCTGCAAGTTTCGGCTTATGCCGGGAATCGCAAGGTTGTGCAGTATCAGTCCTTCTCCAAAGGCTTTCAGGCACCGGCCAGCCACCCCGGTGGCGTGGTCGATTTCGACCGTGACTTTGGCGGTGTGGGCGCGCGCTGGATTGCCGTTCGCCAACTCGGCGCAGGCAGCCTGACGACCACCGCTGGCGTTGACTACGACCGCTCGACGGATAACCGGCGGGGTTATGAGAACTTTGTGGGCACTCAGTTCGGCGTTAAGGGCGCGCTCCGGCGTAACGAGCAGGACATCGTTTCCAGTCTTGACCCTTATCTCCAGACCGAGTGGCAGAGCGGCAAATGGAATCTCACCGCCGGCTTGCGTCATAGCCGGGTGAGCGTATCGGTTGACGATAAATATGTCGTTCCCGGCAACGGTAACGACAGCGGCAGCGTCAATTACAGCAACACCACACCGATGCTCGGCGTGCTCTACAAGGCGACAACCAGCCTGAATCTCTACGCCAGCGCGGCGCGTGGCTTCGAGACGCCGACGTTGAACGAAATGTTCTATTCCGGTACCGGCGGCACCTTCAATTTCAAGCTCCAGCCGGCGCGCAGCAATCACCTTGAAGTCGGCGCCAAAGCCTTTCTCGGCAACGATACCCGCGCCAATCTCGCGTTCTATCAGGTGCGCACGGAGGATGAGTTAGTGGTCGATGGTTCCGCCAGCGGCCGCACCAGCTACAAAAACGCCGGTCACACCCTGCGCCGTGGCGTCGAGCTTTCGCTGGATACCGTCTGGCGTCATGGCTTCAGCGGCCGCGTTGCCGTTACCGGCCTGAACGCCATTTATGACGAATCTTTTACCACTGGCGCCGGCGCTGTCGTGCCGTCCGGCAACAAGATTCCCGGCGTGCCGACGGCGTCGTTCTACGGCGAGCTGGCCTGGAAAGATGTACCCTCCGGCCTCAGCGCGGCTTTCGAGACCGTGGCGAATGGCAAGGTCCATGTCTCCGACAGCAACACCGATCAGGCAGCCCCCGGTTATATGATCGCCAACTTGCGTGTCGGTGCCGAGCAGAAAAGCGGTCACTGGCGTCTGCGCGAGTTTGTGCGCTTAAACAACATTTTTGACCGCAGCTACGTCGGCTCCGTCATCGTTGGCGATACCAACAAGCGTTACTACGAAGCCGCACCGGGCAGCAACTGGCTGGCTGGCGCCAGCGCCCAGTACCTTTTCTAGTCCTGCGCCAGCCTTGTTTTAGCCAACAGCGTGTATTGATGCCCAGCGGCCTGTTCGCGGCGTGCGTGCCATTCCGCGAACACCGTCTGGCGGTCGGCGACGGCCATCTGCTGGCCGTTGAAGAGAGCGGCTCGCCAGACGGCATCCCCGTTGTTTTTCTGCATGGCGGCCCAGGTAGTTGCTGCTCGTCCGAGCATCGGCGTTTTTTTGATCCCGCGCGTTTTCGCGCCGTATTGTTCGATCAGCGCGGTTGCGGTCAAAGCGCCCCGCTCGGCGGCCTGCACGCCAACACCACCGCCCACCTGCTGGCCGACATCGAGCAGATCCGGCAAACGCTCGGCATTGAGCGCTGGCTCGTGTTTGGCGGCTCGTGGGGCAGCCTGCTCGCGCTGGCTTACGCGCGGCAACATCCGGCGCATGTTAGCGGGCTCATCCTGCGCGGCATTTTCCTCGGCTCGGCCGATGAGCTGCAACGTTACGCGCAAGGGCTTGACCAAATGGCCCCTGAAGCCTGGCAGCGCCTCGCCGCCGGCGTGCCGGCCAGCGAGCGTGGGCATTTGCTGCACGCCTACACCCGGCGCCTGCTGGATAACGAGCTCGCCGTTCGCCAGTCTGCCGCACGCCACTGGATCGACTACGAACGCGCGTTAATGGGCGAAGCACCGCTGACCGCCGTACCCGATGCCCGGCAACTCGCCAAAACCGCCGTGCAGGCGCATTACCTCGCCCAGAGTTGTTTCATCGACAGCGCCGGGCTACTCGCCGATTGCTCCAATTTTCGTCATCTTCCGGCGATCATCGTGCAAGGCAGTGACGACCCCGTCTGCCCCCCAGTCGCTGCCGAGCGCCTGCATCGCGCCTGGCCCGAAGCGAAGTTGCAGATCGTCCCCGGCGGCCGCCACAGCGCACTAGCCCCCGACATGGCCGCCGCCTGTATTGCAGCACTGAACACGCTGGCTGATCAAATCACTCTTTGATGTCCATTGCCCTGGAAGGCTCATGGAATGGTGATCTAGCACATCAACTTGCCGGAGAGCCAATGAATACGCGGTTCTTCAGAGAGTGTATCTGCTAGAACGCCAATCCATGCGGGTTGCAGGGCATATCAGATAAACCTAAAACCGCAGTTCTCACCACAACGAGCATGCCTGCCGTGGTTGGCACTGCGATTTTTGGGTTTAATGGCGTTTCACTGCACGCAGCGACTTCTTGAACGATTTCAAGTCTGGATGCTCACAAACCTCGCCAACTTCATCACTGATCGCCAACTGGAGGGGCTTATGAGCCTTCTTGGCGAAGTGTCACCTTGCCCCGGAAAATCGCTTAGGCGGCTTCCAGTGCAAAATCGACATGTACCCGGTCGAACGGGAACACAATCTGGCCGTCATCCGTCTTTGACAGAATTCCGCAGCCGAGCAGCGCCTGTACATCGCCATGAACTGCTTTCACATCACGCCCGACGCGACGTGCCGCCTCGCGGATTGACAGCGGGCCAGCGCCGGTCATCGCCTTGAGAATATCCCAGCGTTTCGGCGTAAGCATCTTCCACAGCAGACCCGGCGACTCAAAAGAAATGAAATTGCCTTGTGGCTTGCCGCTTTCCATTGCTTGAACAAATCGGCGGCTGGCCTCTTCACGACTCGCTACACCCAGCATCACGGTTTTCATTTCGATCCTTTCCATTGATCCACATCAAGCCAGAAATCAGCAATTAGTGAAGCCGGCGTAGTGAAGCTATACGGTGTTTCAACCTCACCGATGTGCCGATGGTCGCCTTTGCCGGATTCATTGTCATAGCGCAGTACGCAGACACCGGCAACGATTAGCGCAAGGCTGTATTTCAGATCATGAGAACTGCCCGGCACTGGCGATGGCACCTTAAACCCCCGCATTTCTACAAAGGCATCATCGCCTTGCAGAATTCGTTCATTGAGTAGCTGCTGCGCTTTCGTGTTGGACAGAATAACAACGCTCTTGTTTTGTTGTCAAATAGTCCAACACTGCTTTCCAGAACAATATGCCGGATCATCGTCCACCCGAGAGCAAACCATGATTTGTGACTCGTAACCCACGATCAGCACAATGTCGGTTCTAAAACCCGCCAGCATTGGCTTGGCAGCATGCATTTTCCGGAGAGCCAATGAATACGCGGGTCTTCAGCGTGTTGATGTGCTAGATCGCCAATCCATGCGGGTTGCAGGGCAGTGTCACCCACGCTGCTTTCTGATGATCTCAAGATTAGCTGGTTCTGCTAACTCATGAAATTCGCGAGGCTAATTTCGTGCTGATCTCGTCGCAGCTTCGCGTGGCGTGGAGAACAATGCGCTATCCGCAGCGGGGCATTATGGTCTTGCGCGCTAAAAACAGGATGAGGAGAGCACGATGCCTAAAGAATCGAGTGGTTTGAGCCTGGACGGGCAGGGTGTGCCCCTGTGGTTGTCGCTTGAGCTGACTTACCGCTGCCCGCTGAAGTGCACCTGGTGCAATAATCCGCTGAATTTCGACGACTATGCTGATAGCGAGCTTACTACCGAGGAGTGGAAGCGCGTGCTGCGCGAAGCCCGCGAGCTGGGCACGCTGCAACTCGGCTTTACTGGCGGTGAGCCCTTGCTGCGCAACGATCTTGAGGAGTTGGTGGCGTACGCCGACGAGCTCGGTTTTTACACCAATCTGATTACCTCGGGTATCGGGCTGACCGATGAGCGGATGAAGGCGCTGAAGGCGGCCGGTCTGAAGCACGTACAACTCTCTTTGCAGGCGATGAGCAAGCAGCTGACCGACGAGCTGGTCGGCGCGCGCGCGCATGAGCTGAAGCTGGAAGCCGCACGCATCATCAAGGCACATGATTTCCCAATGGTTCTGAACATGCCCTTGTTCCGGCAGAACATCGCCGATGTCGACAAGATGATCGCCTGGGCGGCGGATCTCGGCATCGAATACATGGAGTTGGCCAATATCCAGTATTACAACTGGGC
Organism: uncultured beta proteobacterium; assembly: GCA_903953145.1. Lineage (GTDB taxonomy): Bacteria > Pseudomonadota > Gammaproteobacteria > Burkholderiales > Rhodocyclaceae > CAJBIL01. The sequence continues at coordinate 3,814 of CAJBIL010000447.1, read as the reverse complement.
GCTGATGAATCGCGATGAATTGATGCCGAGTCTTGAGCAGGTGCGTGAAACGGAGGCGCTGGTCAATCGCTGGCGCGAGAAGCTGGGCGACAGCATGACGATCTACTTCGTCATTCCCGACTATTACGAAGGCCGTCCAAAAGCCTGCATGAACGGCTGGGGTGCCATTCATCTGACCGTTGCGCCGGATGGTGTGGCGATGCCCTGTCAGGAAGCACGGGTCATTCCGGGCCTGGAATTCGAGTCGATTCGTGAAAAATCATTGTCATGGTTGTGGCACGAGTCGCCCTTGTTTCGCAAGTATCGCGGCCTCGACTGGATGCCCGAACCGTGCCAGTCGTGCCCGGAAAAAGAGAAAGACTTCGGCGGCTGCCGCTGCCAGGCTTTCCTCCTTACCGGCGATGCCAGCAATACCGACCCGGCGTGCAGCTTATCGCCGCATCACAACCTGGTGCAGGAGGCAGTGCGTAGCGTCGCGCAGCCGATTCGTTTCCGCAAGCCGTTGATCAAGCGCACGACGGGCGCTGTGTCCACGGCCTTCATGGATTGATGAGTGCCATCAAGATGCGCCATCCCTACGACACCGCCACCGGTACCATCCTGCTCGGTGTTTTATTGACCGGGGTGCTGGTGGCGCTGGTGCGTTTTCTGGCTGGCTGAGTTGCTGGTCGTTTTTTTGGTAAATGCTCTGTGCAAACGCTCTCGCTGATGTTCTCTTTTGATCTGCTGTTGCGTTGGGCGCATTTTATGGCCGGCGTTATCTGGATCGGCCATAACTACTCCAGCGTGATCCAGCGGCCAACGTGGAGCCCGTTGCGCGCTGAAGATCTGAGCAACGACCAGAGCCCGAAGTTTCAGGCCTTGCTCAACCGCGAACATGGCTTTTTTCGCTGGTCTTCGGTAGTTACCTGGTCGGCCGGTATGCTCATGCTATGGCAAAAAGGCTGGCTGGCTAGCGCGCTGCTGTTGCAGGGTTCCCTGTTGCCGCTGGGGATTGGCGTTTATCTCGGCACATTCATGATGGCCAATCTCTGGCTGGTGCTCTGGCCCAATCAGCAACGTGTGCTCGGGCTGATCCCGGCGAGCATCGAAGAGCGGCTGCGCTGCTCGCGCCGATCACATCTTTCTTCGCGTACCAACACCATGCTCTCCATCCCGCTGCTGTTTTTCATGGCGGCGGGTGCGCATGGCGGCATTCTGCACGCCTGACTCTCATCCGCATGCCGACTCACAAGCCAGCCTGCTGGAATTTTTCTGCCGGCCCGGCGCGTATGCCGGACGAAGTATTGGCGCGAGCCAGTGCCGAGATGTTTACCCGCGACGGCAGCGGCGTCTCCGTTATGGAGCGGCCGTTTACCGGCGACGTTTTTCGTGCTCATCTGGCCCATGCACAAGCCTGCCTGCGGCAACTGCTTAATCTCCCGGATCACTACCGCATCCTCTTTCTGGCCGGCGGCGCGATGCACCAGTTTTCCAACGTGCCGCTCAACTTACTGGGTAATGCGCGGGTCTCCGCTTATGCCGACTCCGGTTACTGGGCCAAACGTGCGATTGCCGAGGCGCAGCGATTCACCGAAGTTGCGGTCGTCGCCCGCCACGCCGGAGAATCGCCACTGGCCGCGCCGGACTGTGCTGGCTGGCAACTCCCGGACGATTGCGCTTACTGCCACATCACACCGAACGAGACCGTCGAAGGGATTGCCTACCCGTCATTGCCTGATTTCGGCAGCCGGCACGATGTCCCGCTGGTCGCCGATTGCACCTCCTGTTTTCTTGCCACACCGCTTGATATTTCACGCTTTGGCGTGGTTTATGCCAGCGCCCAGAAAAACATCGGCCCCGCCGGGCTGACCGTGGTGATTGTGCGTGAGGATCTGCTCGAAAGATCGGCACCCAACGTGCCGGCACCCTTTTCCTATCGCTTGCAGGCTGAGCAGAATAGCTGCGTGAATACCCCGCCAACGCTGGCCATTCATCTTGCTGCACTGGTCTTCGAGTGGCTGATCGAGGGGGGCGGTATCGAGGCAATGACCCTTGCTAACCGGCAAAAAGCCAGCCGACTCTATGCCGCGATTGACGTCAGTGATGGTTTTTACAATGCGCCGATTGCGCGTGAACACCGCTCAACAACCAATGTCCGTTTCCATCTGACCAATGATGCCCTGACCGATGTTTTCGTGCGTGAAGCCGAGTTGTGCGGCCTGACCAATTTGCGCGGCCATCGCCACATTGGTGGCATTCGCGCCAGCCTGTATAACGCCATGCCCGAGGCCGGCGTGATCGCCCTGACGGAATTTATGGCGGGTTTTGCACAGCGTCACGGATGAGCATGTCTTTCTGGCGCGAGCGCCCCGGGCTGGCCGGCGGCATCGATAAAGAGGGTTCGCGTGCAGTTGAGCTACTTTCAATCGGTTTTGGCAGCGTCGAATTCGGCACCGTTACCCCGCAACCCGTACCCGGCCAGCAACCCGGCCACAATCCCGGGGTCGATGCACTTGTGGCGCGGCTGGCCGGCATCCATCAAATTGCGGGCGGATGCCGGATTGGCGTCAGTCTTGGTGCCGGGCCCGATGTCACGCCGGATACGCTGGCCGCAGCGTGGTTGGCCGGCCAGCGTGCCGCTTGGCCGGTTGCCGATTACCTGTGCTTTAACCTGAGCGCCCGCGCCTATCAACCGCTGCTCGCGGCACAACACACCGGCGCGTTAAAGCGTGCCATCGCGGCTGTTGTGTATGAGCGCGAACAACTGCGCCTGATCACCGGCCGGCAGGTTACCGTGTCGCTCAAATTCCCACTGGCGTTTGCCGGCCGGGAAGCCTTGGTCGGTATGGGGCTGGATGCACTGATCGCTGTTTTGCCTGAAGACGAGACGCGGTTGTCTGCGTTACGCCAGTTTGCCTCATCCTGTCAGGGCGGGCCGACGCTGATCGCCGTCGGCGGCATGCGCAGCACAGCAGACGTAAGCGCGGTGCTGGCCGCTGGCGCCGAGGGGATTCAGGTGCACGGCGCTTTTGTCGACCACGGCGCCGATTGTTTGCCGGCGTTGCTGGCCGGAATGCACGAATTCCTCGCGACAGCCCGGCGCCGGTAAATTTTCAGCCTTCGATGGTGAGGTACACCAGCGTCTGGTTGAGTAACTGATAGCCAATTTCACCAAAAGTGATCGGCCCCTTGACCTTGCCCGTCTGCTTGCCTTCCAGGTCGCAATACAGGTAGTTGAGAATGCAGTTGCAGGAAAATACCAGTTCGGCATTCGTTGGCGGTAGCGCAGCCTGGAAGGCGCTGATGTAGTCGGCGACCGGTGCGGCAATGCGGTAGCTGACGCCCGGGAAAACCGGCGCATAAAAATCGACCCGCTGTTCGGCCGCGATGTTGCTCTTGATGCTGACATTGACCATGGCCCCGGAGTAATCGGCCACCAGTGGCAGGCGGGTATCGATTTCCTTGGCAGTCAGATAGTCGGAGAAATTGGCCGGCTGGCCGTTGATCAGGCACTCGCCGGCGCTGAAGCCGGTTTCATTGAAGCTGATCTCGTCGCCTTGCCCCGGAACAAAGAGATTGACGATGTCGATCTGGGCAAATGTCTCTTTCGGCAGCGGCACATCCATGACCACCGCCATTTGATCCGAAAACTGCCTGGTCTGCCCATGTACCACTTTCGGCGTCACCTTGCCGAGATCGTCGAGATGAATGCCGGCCACCCAGCCGATCAGCGGCTTCAGGCACATCTCATCGTAATTCGGCGCGTTGCGGGCAAAGCTTGAATGAATCTCGCTAAAGCCGGGAACGATGATCAGGCTGTAGCCGCTTTCCG
>CAJBIL010000446.1 GCA_903953145.1 uncultured beta proteobacterium | reverse complement strand
GCGCGCGCGGCGAGGGTTGTGAGAAATTGCTGCGTGTCGCCCAGTTGCCGCTCCAGCGTGTGGGCGGCAATCTGTGCCAGGCTCATGGCCGTTGATTCGGCATGGTGACGGATGCGCTGTTCTTCCTTGTTCAGGTCGAAGACCAGCAGGGCGAGCAGGGGTATGAGAACGATGAGGCCAAGGGCAAGCAGCAGGGTGCGGATACGAAGCCCCGGGCGCGTATTTGAGCTCAAACCAGCCGCCGGCATGGGTTGTGGTGCTGCTTCGTCAGTGAGCTTGCTGCGTGTCATCAGGCCAGGCCATCGCCCGTATCAGGGCGTTTTATGTTTTTTTCTTTGGTATCCATGTTACGCGCCGATGATCAAGGCGGGTATTCAGGAATCCCGTTAGTGCTTGTTACCGGTTTACCGGTAGTTGATGTCGGGATCACACCGACAATTCGTGTTGCTTGGCTGCAAGGCGCATGGATCAACGATCTAGCAGGTGCATTGGCTGAAGACCCGCGTATTTATTGCTTCTCAGGCCATGCATGGTGCTAGATCGCCAATCCATGCGCCTTGCAGGCCGATTGCTTATTGTCTGTCCAGCCCTTCGCTGATGACGTAGCGGGTGAGCTCGGCGACGCTGTGCAGGTCGAGCTTGCGCATGATGTTGCGGCGGTGGACTTCGACGGTGGCGGCCGCGATGTTCATCTGAAGGGCGATTTGTGCCGAGGTGCTGCCCTGGGCGACTTGCTGCAATACCTGTTGTTCGCGGGCGCCGAGCCTGGGCGGCATGCTGTTGCGCCGATCCGGCTTGGCCAGTGCGCTGGTGATCAGCGTTGCAACATCAGGGCAGAAGTAGCTGCGGTCACGCTGCACGGCGTCGATGGCGCGCAGCAGCTCTTCGCTGGCTTCAGCCTTGGTGACGTAGGCCGTGGCGCCGGCTTCGATCATGTCCAGCACGTAGCGCTGTTCGGTGAAGGTGGACAGGGCGATGACCTTGATTGAGGGCTGGGCGGCGATCATCCGGCGCGTAGTTTCAACGCCGTTCATGGGGGCGTTGTTGCTTGCACCGTTCGTAGCGGAGAGGCCGATATCCATGCAGACGATGTCGGGGCGGGTCGACTGGGCGAGTTGCAGCGCTTCGGCGCCGTTGCCGGTTTCGGCGACGACTTCAAGCATCGGGTTGCGCTCGAGCAGTGCGCGCAGCGCTTCACGAAACATCTGGTGGTCGTCGACCAGCAAAACGCGACGCTTCATGGTTGGGCTTTCCGGGCGTCTTGCTGAGAATCCAGGTGGATTTCAACCGTTATTCGCGTGCCGGCGCCGGGCTGCGCGTCGACACGCAAGGTGCCGCCGGCAAATTCTGCGGTTTCTTTCATGTTGATCAGCCCGAGGCCGCTGGTAAATGGGGGGTTGCCGATGGCACCGGGGGCGAAGCCGCAGCCATTGTCGGCGACGGCGACAATGATGCGCTGCCGGCTGGCTGCCATGGCTGTATTTTCGAGGCTAGCCTCGTTACTGAGCTCGACATTGAGGTTGACACTGACCTCGACACTGACCTCGATTGCGCTGGCGCAGGCGTGTTTGGCGCAATTGGTCAGCGCTTCCTGAACAATCCGGAACAGCGCCGCTTCAAGTGCCGCAGGTAGTCGTGTCTGGGCATGGATGGCGTTGACCTGCACCTCAATCCCGGTGCGTCGGGAGAAGTTCTGGGCGTAGCTTTCAATGGCCGGCAGCAGGCCGGCGTAGTCGAGCAGCGGCGGACGCAACTCGCTGCTGATCTCGCGGATACTGGCGGCGGTATCTTCAACCAGGGCGCGGGTGTCTTCGAGGCGGGCGGCGATTTCGGCGGCTTGCGGGCCGGTGCATTCACTGGACAGCATTTTCAGGTTGATCAGAATCGCGGCCAGATTCGGGCTGGTGCGGTCGTGCAGGTTGGCCGACAGGCGTCGCCGGATTTCTTCCTGCGCCGCCACTTGCTCGCGTGACATGGCTTCGATCCGGCGGGTTTGCTCTGCACGCTCGGCGTCGGCTTGTTTTTGGGCGGTGATGTCGCGCTGGACGCCAACATAATGGGTGATTTTCCCGCCGTCGGCGAATACGGGGACGAAGGACAGCCCGTTCCAGAAGGTCTTGCCATCCTTGCGGTAATTGAGGATTTCACCATGAAATTGCTGGCCGTTATTGAGCGCGGCCTCGATTCTTGCGGTGGTTTCCGGGCAGGTGTCCGGGCCGTGGAGAAAGCTGCATTTGCGGCCAATGATGTCAGGCAGCGGGTAGCCGGTGATTGATTCAAATCCCTTGTTGGCGTAGGTGATGTATTGCGCGGCATCGGTAATCAGGACGCCCTGCGAAATGGCCGCCAGCGCGTTGTCGCGTGATTGCAGGTGCGCCAGCCGTTGCTCCATCAGGTGTTCAGCCGCTTTGCGCTGGGTGATGTCGAGGTGTGTCCCGGCTGCGCGCACCGCCTTGCCGTCCGCGTCGCGCTCAAGCACCTTGCCGCGCGAGGAAACCCAGATCCAGCGCCCGCTCTTGTGGCGCAGGCGGTATTCCACTTCGTAAATCCCGGTTAGCCCATTGGCGTGGGCGATCCACGCAGCGTTGGCCGCCGGCCAGTCATCGGGATGAACGCGCGTTTCCCAGGTGCGGACGGAGGGGTCAAGCTGATCAAGCCGCTCGCCGATCATGCTCGCCCAGCGCTCGTTGAAGGTGTGATGATCCGTCGGAATATGGTAATCCCACATCCCGAGATCCGCCCCCGCCAGCGCTAACTCAAGCCGCTGCTGATGCGCCTGCTGCAAAAGCTGCGCTTCTTCTTCGGGTGTGCTTGGGGTCATGGTGGTGTGGGCGACGGGGAAAATTCAGGTTGAGAGGATAAAGGATTCTGCCGCAGTGCGGGCGCTCTTAAGTGGCTGGAATATACGAATTCCTTGATAAAGCTCAAGCTATTCTATCCGTTGGGGAATAGACTTTGAAAGTGAAGGGGTTTATCGTGAAATGACCGGGTAGGTCGGGCTTCAGCCCGATGGCTGTTGTCCCCTAAAGGGACTTGAGCCATCGGCACCTTGGCTTTCAGGGCGTCGGGGTGAAGCCCGACCTACTTGGCGAGGCGATTACGTCACCACTGGTGGCGACCTGCGTAATGATCTTCAGGCTGCAAAATCAGGTTTCAAATTGATCCGGGAGGCTGGTGTGCGCGAGGGGAATTTTGAGGCGGTTTCAGTTTCGGTGGCGGGTATTGCGCAGGCGGTTGATGGTGCGCTTGAGCAATATGGCCGTGACCCCACGTTGTTGTTACAGATTTTGCGCGTGACGCAGGCGGTGTTGGGCTATCTGCCGGCAGCTGCGCTGACGCGCGTGGCGGCGGCGCTGGGTTTGCCGCGTGCGCGGGTTGAGGGCGTGGCGGGGTTTTATTCTTTTTTGCACTTGCAGCCGGTGGGGCGCTACCGCGTGCTTTTTTCCGACAACATCACCGATCGCATGCTTGGCAGCGCGGAGCTGATGGCGCGGCTGTGCAACAAACTGTGGCTGGAGCGCGGCAAGATGTCGGAGGACGGCCTGGTCAGTGTCGACACGACGTCGTGCACCGGGCTGTGCGATCAGGGGCCGGCGCTACTGGTCAATGACCGGGTGTTGACGCGGCTTTCGGCCGAGCGCGTGGATCGTATCGCCGAGCTGATTCGTGCGCAGACGCCGGTGGCCGACTGGCCGGCAGATTATTTCCGGGTTGAAGACAATATCCGCCGCCGCGATGTGCTGCTCGGTGGTGATTGGCTTGCCGGCGAGGCGATTCGCGCGGCGCTGGCGCGTGGCGCAGATTCGATGCTGGCCGAGATGAAGCTGTCCAATTTGCGCGGACGGGGCGGGGCGGGCTTTACCACGGCGATCAAATGGGAGTCGGCCCGGCTGGCGCCTTGCCATGGTGATCAGCCGATGCGTTACGTTGTTTGTAACGCCGATGAAGGTGAGCCCGGCACTTTCAAGGATCGCGTGCTGCTGTCGAGCTATGCCGATCTGGTGTTTGACGGGATGACGGTGGCCGGCTTGACGATTGGCGCGGCCCAAGGGCTGCTCTATCTGCGTGGCGAGTACGTTTATCTGCTGCCTGCCTTGCAGGCGAATCTGGCGCAACGCCGGCGGGATGGGCTGCTTGGGCGGCATGTTGGCGGGCAGCCGGGTTTTGACTTCGAGATCGATATTCATGTCGGTGCCGGGGCTTATGTCTGCGGTGAGGAAACGGCCCTGCTCGAATCGCTGGAAGGCAAGCGGGGCGTGCCTCGCGTGCGACCGCCATTTCCTGTCACGCACGGTTATCTGGGTCAGCCGACGGTGGTTAATAACGTTGAAACCCTGTGCAAAGCGGCGCTCATCGCGCAAAAGGGCGGGGCGTGGTTTGCCGGGCTGGGGACCAAGCAATCCACCGGCACCAAGCTGCTGTCGATTTCGGGCGATGTTGAAAATCCGGGGATCTACGAGTACCCGTTCGGGGTTTCGGTAACGCAGGTGCTCAACGATTGTGGCGCCGGTAACGCGCAGGCAGTGCAGGTCAGCGGTGCTTCGGGGCTGTGCCTGGCGACGCAGGAGTTTGCGCGGCGGATTGCCTTTGAGGATGTGCCGACAGCGGGGGCTTTCATGGTGTTTGGCGCGCATCGCGATATGTTTGAGGTGGCGCGCAATTTTGCGCATTTCTTCGCGCACGAAAGCTGTGGTTTTTGTACGCCTTGCCGGGTCGGGACGTCGCTGGTCGCCAATTTCATGGACAAGATCGCCAATGGGCACGGCTCGCAGTATGAGATCAACGAAATCTTCAAGATTCACCGTTTGCTGCATGTGGCCAGCCATTGCGGGTTGGGGCAGGCGGCGTGCAATCCGTTGTTCGATACCTTGCAGAAGTTCCGCCCGGCTTATGAGCGGCGCTTGCGCTCGCTCGATTTCGAGCCGGCTTTCGATCTTGATCAGGCGCTGGCCGCAGCCCGGCAAATGACCGGGCGCGACGATCCCGGGGCGCATTTTGGTTTGCAAGCCAGGGTTCAGGAGGTTCAGCCATGAAGCCAAGCACTTTTATCCTCGACGGCATGCCGTTGCCGTTTACCGAGGGGCAAACCATCATGGACGCGGCGATGGCCGCCGAGGTGTTCATCCCGCATTTGTGTCATCACCCCGAGTTCACGCCGCAGGGCAGTTGCAAACTTTGCACGGTAAAGGCCAATGGCCGCTATGTTTCGTCCTGCACGATGCAGGTGAAAGACGGCATGGAGGTCGAAAATAACTCCCCCGATCTCAACGACAAGCGGCGCACGATGCTGCAAATGTTGTTTGTCGAGGGCAACCACTTTTGCCCGTCGTGCGAGAAAAGCGGTAATTGCATGTTGCAGGCGCTGGCCTACGAGCTGGAAATGCTGACCCCGCATTTTGATCAGTTTTACCCGAATCGCCCGGTCGATGCTTCGCATTCCCAGGTGCTGCTCGACTTCAATCGCTGCATTCTCTGTGAGTTGTGCGTGCGCGCCAGCCGTGATGTCGACGGCAAGAGTGTGTTTGCCCTGTCCGGGCGCGG
>CAJBIL010000445.1 GCA_903953145.1 uncultured beta proteobacterium | reverse complement strand
GATGCCGACGCCTGGTACATTGCCGCCGGCGCCGGCGAGAACTGGCACGACTTCGTCGACTGGACGCTGGCGCAAGGCTGGCCGGGGCTGGAGAACCTCGCGCTGATTCCCGGTACAGTCGGCGCTGCGCCGATCCAGAACATCGGTGCTTACGGGCTGGAAGTAGCTGAGCGCTTCCATTCACTCACGGCCTGCGACATGGCGAGTGGTGAAACTGTACGTTTTGACCGCAACGCCTGCCACTTCGGCTATCGCGACAGCGTTTTCAAGCAAGAAGGCTGGCACCGCGACGGGCGCTTCGTGATTACCAACGTGACCTTCCGCCTGCCCAAAGTTTGGCAGCCGCTCACCCGCTACGCCGACATTCCGGCCGAACTCAACGCACGCGGCATCAAGCAAGCGGACGCCCGCCAGATCGCCGATGCGGTGATCGCCATCCGCCGGCGAAAACTGCCCGATCCGGCACAAATTCCCAATGCGGGTAGTTTTTTCCACAACCCGGTGGTTGATGCCCTCAGCGCAGAAAAACTGGCCGCCAGCTTCCCCGCCTTGCCGCGCTACCCGCAGCCCGATGGCCGGGTCAAGCTCGCTGCCGGCTGGCTGATTGAACAGGCGGGCTGGAAAGGCAAAGATCTTGGCCCGGTCGGCATGTATGGAAAACAGGCGCTGGTCCTCGTTAATCATGGCGGAGCCTGTGGTGCGGATGTCGTGGCTTTGGCGAAGGCGGTGACAGAGGATGTCAGACAACAATTTGCTGTCGAATTGACCCCCGAACCTATTTTCCTGGGATAGCTAGGTGGACATCATGCGCGGCGCGTAATATAACCCTTGTTTTCAAATGTTTCCGGGGACAGCAATGAGTTCGATGGGTTCGTCGTCTGCACTGGTGTTCCTGAACCTCCTGGCTGACAGGAAGCTGAAGCCCGCTGGTGTGTTGTTGCGTTTTAACAGCGAATTTGGCGGTAGCTCCGCCGCTGAATCCGACAATAATCCGGGTGACGCTTTTTCAACACTGGCCAGCCGCCCCGAGTTCATCACTTTCGCCGCCGGGTTTCCCTGTTTTATCGCCACCGCAGACGCGCAACGCCTTCCGCCTGAAACGCTACAGGCCATGCAGGGCGCGGGTTGCCAGGTACTCGCCGATGATATTCTGGTGCGTGCGAGCAACCCCGCAGCAGGAATTACAGAAAACCGCACACCGGCTGCCCCTGCACTCCCGCCAGCTGTGCTCTGGCTGGCGGGCGACTGGTATATGGCGCCCCCGGCCAAGCCGCCAGGCAACCCGACTGCGTCGCGCACATTGGCACTCAAGCTGGTTCAACTGGTTGCAGCCGATGCTGATACGCACGAAATCGAGGCGATCTTCCGGCAGGACCCGACGCTTTCTTACCATCTGCTGCGTCTGGTCAATTCGCTCGGCATGAGCACCAACAAGCGGATCACGAGTTTTTCCCAGGCGATACTGATTCTCGGCCGCCAGCAACTGCGGCGCTGGTTGAATCTGATGCTTTTTGCGGCACGCAAGGACGACCAGCGGGCGGCCATGTTGCTGGCGCACGTTGCGGTTCGTGCGCGCAACATGGAGTTGCTGGCGCGGGCGAGCGGCCTTGACCGCGCCGGGCAGGAGTTGTCGTTCATGGCCGGCATGTTCTCGCTGCTCGGCATTCTGTTCGGACTGCCACTCCCCGAAATTCTGAAGCCCTTGCAGATCAGCGAGGTGCTGGTTGATGCGGTACTGCGCCGGGAAGGCGACATCGGCCGCTTGTTGCAGGCCGTTGAATTTGCCGAACAGGGCGATAGTGCTAGGTTGTCTGGCCTGCTTGACGCTTTGTCGCTGAGCGCGGCGCAGTTCAATCTGCTCAATATCGAAGCATGCCAGTGGATGCTCGACATCGTGCGCGAAACGCAAGGAGGCGCTCATGGCTGATCAGCGTATCGCGCAATGTCTGCAACTGTGCCAGCAAGCACGCGGGCTGCAAGGCGATGCGCTGGCGCAAACACTCGATGAACTGCGCTCGAATCTCGAACAATTAGCCGCCGAGCGCAACGCGCCAGCGCTCGATGCCCTGCAATTGAACGCACGACGCATCATCGAGCAGTTGCAGGAACCGATCATCACGATGGATCTGACCGGCTATCTGACCGGCTGGAACAAGGGCGCGCAAAATTTATTCGGTTACACGGCAGCCGAAGCGATCGGCCAGCACGTCCTGTTCATCTACGCCGATGAGCCCGGCGAGCCGGGCGAGGCTAGCGCCGACATGCCCGAGTTGTTTCTCGAACGTGGCGACGCCTTCATCGAGGTGCGGCGCCGTAAAAAATCCGGTGAAATCTTCTGGGCCGGTTTGTCGCTATCGGTGCTGCGCGATGAGGATGAAGAGGCCGTCGGCCTGGTCGCCCATCTCTCCGAAATTACCGAGCGACTGTCGTCCGAAGAAAAACTGCGGCTGCACACCAGCATCATCGAGGACAGCGATCAGGGCATTCTGATTACCGATGCCAACGAATGCATCGTTTCTGTGAATGCAGCCTTCTCGCGCATCACCGGCTACCTGACGCATGAAGCCATCGGCCAGACGACTGATCTGCTGCGCTCCGGTGTCCATGATGCGGATTTCCGCGAGCAGGTCCGTTCAGCAATGCATGGTGCCGGGCCGTGGCAGGGCGAAATTGTCGGCAAACGCAAGAACGGCGAATTGTTTCCGCAATCGGTTTCGATCAGCGTGGTGCGTAACGACGCCGGTGAGATTACGCACGCGTTTTCAATATTTTCCGACATCAGCGTATTGCGCGCCGCTGAAGATCGCATGCAGCGACTGGTCAACTACGACAGTCTGACCAGCCTGCCCAACCGCACGCTGTTCAATAAGCTGGTCACGCAGGCGCTGGCAACGGCCAGCAGGAGCGGTGACTACGGCGCGCTGCTGGCGATTGATCTGAATCGCTTCACCTCGATCAACGACACTTTCGGCCACGAAGTTGGCGATGAGCTGCTGCGCCAGGTAGGCCAGCGCTTGCGTCTCGCGCTGCGTGATGAAGATGTGCTGGCCAGAGTCGGTGGCGACGAGTTTGTCGCCGCCCTGCTCAGTATCCAGAAGCGGGAACACAGCGGTATCGTCGCGCAAAAACTCCTCACCGCCCTGGAGCCGCCATTCATCATTGACTCGAATGTGCTGCACGTTGGCGCCAGTATCGGCATTGCCGTTTTCCCCGAAGATGGTCACGACACCGCATCACTGTTGCGTTTTTCCGATGTGGCGATGAAGCGCGTGCAGGAGAACGGCGAATCCGGCTTTCTGTTCTATTGTGCGGAGATGAACCAGCGCGCCAAGGAGCAGTGGCAACTGGAAAGCGAGTTACGGCACGCGCTATCGAGTCAGGAACTGTTGCTGCACTATCAGCCCAAAGTGAGCCTGCGTACCGGCCGCATTGTCGGTGCCGAAGCGCTGATCCGCTGGCAGCACCCGGTGCGCGGCATGGTCTCGCCCGGCAAGTTCATCCCGGTCGCTGAAGAAACCGGGCTCATTCTCGAGCTTGGCAGCTGGGTGCTGGAAGAAGCCTGCCGCCAGATCCGGGCATGGATGGATGCCGGCCTCGACATGCCGCCGATCGCCGTGAACCTCTCCGCACGTCAGTTCGACCGCCTGTTGCCGGCGCGGGTACAAGCCGTGCTTGATCGTCATGCCATACAACCCGATCGGCTGAAGCTTGAGATTACCGAGAGCCTGCTCGTGCGCGGTGCTGACGAAGTCATCCCGATCATGAATGCGCTGGTCGCGATGGGTCTGGCGCTGGCGCTTGACGATTTCGGCACGGGCTATTCGAGCCTGGCGTATCTGAAACGTTTCCCGATCACCACGCTGAAGATTGATCGCTCCTTCGTCATCGGCGTGCCCGCTGAGGAAAATGACTGCGCAATCGCTCAGGCGATTGTCACCATGGGCCAGCAAATGCGTCAGGAGATCGTTGCCGAGGGCGTCGAAACGGTTGAACAGATGGCTTTCCTGCGTAATCTTGGCTGTGATCAGTTGCAGGGATTCCTCTTCAGCCCGCCGGTTGCGGCCAGCGATTTCGCTTCGCTGGTGCGCAACGGCGTACGTCTGAGCCTCGACTGAGCCGGATGGCCGTCAAAACAAGAACCCTGCCGCGTCGGCAATTCATCAACGCTGCTGCTGGTCTGGCCCTCGCGCAAACCCTGCCCGGCTGTGCGTGGCTGGTTGAGCAACCGGTCGCGATTGCGGTACACGTCTGGGCGGGCTACGAGCCGATGTTTCTGGCGCGTAGTGAAGGCTGGCTGGAGGAAAGCAAGGTCCGGCTGGTCGAAACGGCCTCTGCAACAGACTCTCTGCAAGCCCTGGCAGAAGGCCGGGTAGCCGGCGCCGCACTGACGCTGGACGAGGTATTCAAGGCCCGGGAAAATGGCCTGCCGCTCTCGGTGGTTCTGATTTTTGACATCTCGGCCGGGGCTGACATGCTGGTCGTCCGGCCGGGCATTACCCGTCTCGCTGACCTCAAGGCACAGCGCATCGGCTTTGAACAAGGCGCTGTCGGTGAGCTGATGCTGGCCGAGGTATTGCGCAGCGCCGGGTTGAGTAAGAGCGATGTGACGCGGGTGCCTCTCACCATTGACCGTCAACCAGAAGCCTGGCAGCGCCAGCAGGTAGATGCACTCATCACTTACGAACCAATGGCCAGCCAGTTGCTGGCACTGGGGGCGCTCAGGCTGTTTGACAGCCGGCAGATCCCTAACACCATCGTCGATGTGCTGGCGATCCGCAGCGATACGCTGGATGCCGGGCACGCAAGCGCGGTTCGCCATCTGCTGGCCGGCCATTTCCGGGCGCTCGATCATCTGGCGCGTAACCCGCAGGATGCCGCCTACCGCATGGCCCGTCATTTGAATCTACCGGCGGACCAGGTCATGCGTGCCTTCAAGGGCCTGGTTTTACCCGACGCCACCAATAACTACCGCCTGCTCGCCGGTGCTTCGCCAGCGCTGCTGGTGAGCGCACGAAAACTCTCGGCGATCATGGTCAACAGCGAACTACTCAAAAAAGATGACCCGCTAAACGCGCTGATTCGTGCCGATTTTCTACCGGCTGATGCCCTGAAATATTGATCATGCTGCCATTCTCCGTTTCCGGCTCAAGGGCGTTTCTCCGCCGACTGCTGCTGTCGCTCTGTCTGGTAAGCCTCGCCCTGCCACTCATCCCGGCTTACGCTGCCGAGCCGGTCAGAATCGGCGTGCTTGCCTTCCGCCCCAAGCTGCAAACCCTGGCGCAATGGCAACCGCTGGCCAGCGCACTCAAGGCGGCCATTCCCGAGCGCGATTTCGTGGTTGAGGCGCTCACGTTCAGCGAGCTGGATCTGGCCGTTGCCAGCCGGCAACTGGATTTTGTGCTGACCAACCCCGGGCATTACGTGATGTCGTCACGACGCCACGGTTTAACTGCACCACTCGCCACGCTGGCGGTTGATGAAAGCGGCCAGCGTACGATCGTCTTTGGCGGCGTTATTTTTAGCCGTGCGACGCAAGCCAACATCAACACGCTGACGGATATCAAAGGCAAAACCATTGCCGCGACCAGCACCGAATCGCTCGGTGGCTATCAGCTGGAAGCCTACGAACTGAAGCATGCCGGACTGACCCTGCCACAAGATGGCAAGCTGCTCGTCACCGGCATGCCGCATGACAACGTGGTCGACGCCGTGCTGACCGGTCGTGCCGAGGTGGGCTTTGTGCGTACCGGCGTGCTCGAAGACATGGTGCGCGAAGGCAAACTGGACATCAAACAAGTCAAGATCATCAATCGGCAGAATTTGCGGGATTTTCCGGTTGAGGTGTCGACCCGGCTGCTTCCCGAGTGGCCGCTGGGTGCGCTCCCCCATATTGATGAAAATCTTGCCCGGCAAGTAACCGCCGCACTTTTTCTACTCAAGGAAGATAGCGTAGCAACACGCGCCATGGGCATTCGTGGTTTCACCGTTCCCGCCGACTACACGCCGGTAGAAGACTTGCTGCGCGAACTGCGCCTGCCGCCTTTTGAAGTAGCCCCGCCATTTACCCTGCAAGACGTCTGGCTGCGCTATCGCGGGCAGATTTTTTGCGGATTTCTGGCGCTTGGCCTGATTCTGCTGCTCGGTATTCGCTTACTGCTAACCAAACGAAAACTTGAGGCACAGCATCGCCTCGTTCTCCAGCAAGAGCAGCAGTTGCGCGAAAGTGAAGCCCGCCTGCTGGGCACGCTCAACGCCATTCCGGATTTGCTGTTCGAAGTCGACCTTGAGGGTACTTACCACGACTTCCATTCCCCGCGTACCGATTTGCTGGTTGCGCCGCCGGCAGCACTACTCGGCAAACGAATACCTGATGTGATGCAGGCAGATGCCGCCGCTATCGTGATGACCGCCTTGCAGGAGGCCAATACAAATGGCTATTCAAATGGCAAACAGATCGCGCTGGCGCTCGCGCAGGGCGAAACATGGTTCGAGCTCTCAGTTGCCCGCAAGGCCACGGTGCATAACGAAGCGCATCGCTTCATCGTCCTCTCG
>CAJBIL010000444.1 GCA_903953145.1 uncultured beta proteobacterium | reverse complement strand
CTACCGTGCCAAGAGGAACCATGCAAGCACGAATCCGTTTGACAAGATTTCCCAGCGAACACAGAACATATTTCAAAAGGTCGGCATTTCGACGGTCGAGCAAGTTGTCGATAGGTACAACCGGAATGAACTCCTTTGCATCGATAACTTTGGACGCAAAGGACTTCGAGAGATCGAGATGTGGTTTCCAGTGGGCTCATTGAAACGCACATCAACGTGAGCCTCTTGGTTGCAATAGCCCCCCGCTTTTGGGTGACAGCGAAAGTGGAGTTGGTTTCGGTTGAAGGAAGAATTGCCAATCCGAGTATGTGATGTTCTGTTGTGCTGTGCACAATGACGGTCGATTGTGGTTCAGGCGGATACAATCTGTCTCTGAACGGCCATGAGCCGACGTAGAGGCAGGATCGGCAAGCCAGTTTTGAGAGGCCGTTGTTCCTTCAACACCCGACATTCGCAACGGTCGCCTGGATCAGAAAATCACGCTTGCACCAACTACCCTTATAGGTTAATCTAGCGGCAATAGAGAAGCGCAAGCCGCACTACGATTTAGCTGCTGTAAAGCTCGCCGTGCAACAGCGTGGCGCGGATGCTTTTACTGCTACCGCGTTGGTGGGTGCCCAGGCCATGGGATTGGATTCTGCAAGCGCGGTTGACGTAGCGTGCGCGATGACGCGAGCCGATTTTTACAAGAGCATGACGACTCATGCTGCAAGCCAAGTGTGGCAGGACGTTTATCACTGCGCTACGCCGAACGGCAAAGTGGCTTATGTCAAGGTGACGTTGCGCGTGGATGGTTCGATCGTGATTCAGTTTAAGGAGAAATGAGATGCGCCGTGAATGCCTGAACTGCGAACGCGGAATTCTGCGGCATGCCGTCAATGATGTACCGTATGAATACAAAGGTCACGCAACAGTGGTGCCGAAGATCGCCGGTTGGCATTGCCCTCATTGTCATGAGGTTGAATTCGACGCGGGAGAAGGCGAGCGGTTCGCCGACGCCATCAAACGCATTGCCGCCGAGATCGACGCCCGAGAATCGGCTGAACTGGCGAGAATCCGCAAAAAGTTGAAGCTGACCCAACTCGAGGCCGCGCGCATCACCGGCGGCGGTCCGAATGCCTTCTCGCGGTACGAGAGGGGTAAGGCCCGTCCGCTACCTGCGGTGACAAATCTATTTCGACTTCTTGACCGGCACCCGGAACTGCTGAACGAATTGCAGAACTGATTGACCCAAATGGTTTCCGGCGCGGCTGGCGGGGGCGGCCATAAAGTTGATTCCCTGAATGCGTGACGACAATAGAACCTGCGTGTCAAAAAATTTCGTCAAAAGCCAGATTCACGAATCACTAACCCGGTCGCTGCGCGAATAAAGCCACCCGCTAGGGTTCTCGGGGAAGCAAATATCACTACCTTGCCACGCAGCGGTTGAACTGCATTGGTCGTACCAAGCACCCGCAGGCTGACGCGATACAAGGCTTGATCTGGGACGAGCGCATTATTCTTTTCGCGAGAGAGAATTTCGCCGCCGTGCATGGACGAAAGCATGGGTTCAGGTAACACCCGTGCCGCATCGCGGTCGACGCGTTCCACTTCTAGCCAGACGCTCTCGCCGCCGGGTGTCTCGGCGATAAAGCGGCCCCAGTCACCCTCCTGCACACGCTCCAGGTCGCGTTCTGGCAGAAACGTCTCGACACG
>CAJBIL010000443.1 GCA_903953145.1 uncultured beta proteobacterium | reverse complement strand
TTGATCGCCGAAGCCCTGTTCGTGCAACAGCAACAGGCGCAGGCCCGCAGGGTCGCCGCCTGCCCAGCGCGGCACTGGCAACTGCGGCAAAGCCATTTTCTGCACAGTGGCCAGCTTCGGGTTAAAGCGCGCCTCGTAGTGATGCCAGCCGGCCTCGAAATCGCCGAGCAGCAGTTCGATCAGCGCCAGGTCAAACTCGGCGTCAGCATCGGTGGGATCATTGCCCAGCACGGCCGAGAATACCGCGCCGGCTTCATCAAAGCGCCCTTGCATTTTCAGGATGATGCCGAGGTTGTACTGCGCCGAGCGAATATTTTTGTCATTAAAGATAGCCAGCCGGCAACAGGCTTCGGCTTCCGACAAATGCCCCTGCGCCTTAAGCACCAGCGCGAGATTGCTCAGCGTCGAGGCGCGTGTCGGCGAGAGGGTGAGCGCATGCCGGTAGTAGCCGGCGGCCTCCTCCATGCGGTTCGCCCGCTTGTGGGCAACACCGATATTGTTCAGTGCTTCAACAAGATCGCTGGCCCGATGCAATATCTGGCGCACCTGATCGCGCGCGGCCTCAAGATTGCCAGCCCTGAGCAACTGCTCAAGGTGCGTGATACGGTTGCCCGGCGTGCTTACCGGCATGGTAAGCGTAGGTCGGGTTTCAACCCGACGGCTGTTGTCGGGCTGAAGCCCGACCTACCCAGCGGGGCGCTTTTCGTCATGTTTAACCTCAACCTCAGCCTCAGCCTTTTTCCAGCGCGACCGAGCCATCCCAGTCATCGCCCGGCGGGTCTGTTTCAAAATGATCGATCCGGCCAAGGAAAACCGGCGTTAGCGAATCCTCTGGCGCATGCGCCAGCACAGCGGCCCAGGCCACGCGGGCGGCGTGCCAGTCCTGCGCGCGGTAGGCCGTAAGCGCGGCTTCGGTCAGGCGAATCAGCGCCGGGTCGTCACAGGGCGTAAAAACGCGCACTGGCTCGTTCTTGCCTTTAACCCGCACCCGATCCACCGGGCGTAACGCGATACGGCCATCAAGCGGATTTGCGCTGGCTTCAGAGAGCAGAATACGCGTGCCGTACATCTTGTTGATGCCTTCCAGCCGCGCCGCGAGGTTGACCGTATCGCCCAGCGCCGTGTAGTCGAAACGATCCTCCGAGCCCATGTTGCCGACAATCGCCGGCCCGCTATGCACGCCAATGCGCAGGCCGACATTGCTGACGCCCATTTCCTGATAAAACGGCTGCAAGCCATCCATCGCCACCTGCATGGCGATCGCGGCGCGAACGGCGTGTAATGCGTGCTCGGCATCATCAAGCGGCGCGCCCCAGAAGGCCATCACCGCATCACCGATGAATTTATCGACGGTACCGCCCTCACTCATTACCACCCGCGTCATTTCCGTCAGATAAGCGTTGATCAGCTTGGCGACGCCTTCCGGCGGCAGCTTTTCCGAGATCGACGTAAACCCGGCCAGGTCGGAAAAGAGCAGCGTCAGCTCTCGCCGTTCGCCGCCCAGACGCAGGCGCTCAGGGTGCGCAATCATCTGCTCGACCACATCCGGCGATACATATTTTGAGAACGCCCCCTTGATCTGCTTGCCACGCCGGCGCTCGCCGACATAGGAAATCAGCGCCATCGAAAAATAGAGAGTGATCAATGCCGCCGCCGTGGATACCGCCGGCAGCCAGAGATTCTGTTTCTCAAAGAGATGCAGCACGGTGCCACCCATTGCACCAAGCAAGGTGGCAAACCACAAGCCGCCCCACAGCGGATGCCAGCGCACCAGTGCCGGCAACGCAAGCAGGATGGCGAGACTCAGGAAGAGCCATTGCTGCATTGGGCTGGCCTGCTGGATCACCTGCCCGGTCAGCACGTTCTCAATGATATTGGCGTGGATCTCGACGCCCGGCGTCAATAGCTTGCTGCTCCCGAGAAACGGCGTCGCAAAAATATCCGCCTGCGCGCTGCCCGCCTCCGGGCTGGCGCGCACGTCACGCCCGATGAGCACGATCTGATCCTGGAAAAAATCTGCCGGCAGGCTTTGATCGCCGTTCAGCACCTGATAGTAGGAAACATAGGGGAAGGTATGCGCCGGCCCGATGTGGCGAATCATCGCGCCGCTCGGCGGCGTCGGCTCTTCGGGCAAAATCCCCGGCCGGCTTTTCATCAACGCCTGAATCACCCGACGCCAGAAAATATCCTCGCCATCGGGAATCTGGCGCACCACAGCGTCCGAATCAATCGTCACCGTCGCCAACCCTGGCAGCGCGCCGGCCGCCCGGAAGGCCGGCAACGGATCAACACGAATCCACTGCCGCAGCATGCTGGTTTCCTGATACGCGTGGTCCGACGACATCACCACATTGCCTGCCCGCGCGATGGATTCGGCGAAAATGCCATCCTCCTTCTCGCCCGAAGGCTCGGCGAAAATCATATCGAAGGCAACCACCGCAGCGCCGGCATTGACCAAATGATCCAGCACTTTGGCGTGCAGATCACGCGGCCACGGCCAGCGTTTGCCCACCTGGGCAAATGACGCTTCATCAATCCCGACAATGGTGATCGGCAGGCTCGACTTGAGCGGCGCACTGGCGACCGTCAAAGTATCGAACAACTTATTTTCTGCACTGCTCCAGAAAGCCGTGTGGCTAACCAGAAACGCCAGCAACCAGCACCCGAAAGCCAGCGCCAGCGCCAGAAACCAGCGCCGCGTGGCAGGCGCACGGGAGAATTTTTGCAGGCGGCTACGCATTTCGGTTAAGCATTTCGGCGATGCCTCACTGTTTGTTACCTGAAACCGCATACATCGTTATTTATGAAGATGCCCTGTAGCCCGCGCCAAATGGCGATCTAGCGCATGACCCCTCTGAAGACGCCCGTATTTCCTGCCTCTCCAGCCATGCCTCACGTAAACCGCCAATCCATTTGGGCGTAGGGCGGGATTCAGCACGACATGTCGGGTTGAAACCCGACCTACTCACCGCACACACAGGGTGGTTATTTTGTGGGCGTTCCTAAGGTGCCAAAACCTTCTCTGCCCGGAACCGGTTAAGTTTGCCGACCGTCTCGGTCGTGATTTTGTCTGGCGCAAAACCTGCCGATTCAAGCCATTTACCCACCTCGACACCGCTGCCAATCAGCGTCAGATGGCCTTCCTTGTATTCGATTCGTCTAATCGCCTGGCCGGGCGGGATGCCTTGCCACAGATTATCCAGTTCCAGCGGCAGTTTCGCCCCCGGGGTTTCCCGCAGTCGCGCCAGATGGCTTCGCGCAGCCAGCATATTCTCAGCTGCCGCATACTGTTCAGCGACGCCTGCTGTTTCACGCCGCAACCGTGCCTGCTCTTTGCCCAGCACCTCGGCAAACGGGTCGGCGCCAGCCGCCAGCCAGACCATCAAGCCCAGCGCAAGCGCCGCACCAACCGCCAGCGGCAAATCAAGCAACCAGTGCCGTGGCAATGGCCGCCGCCGGCTGCCAAAAGATAACGTCGGGCCGAATTGCTCGTAAGCGCCCAGTGTTGCCAGACAATCTGCCGCATCCAGCCCCTGGCTACCGCCCACCAGCACAATATCCGGTCGCAGGCCGGCTTCCAGCAGGCGATCATTAATCTCGCCAGGCAAGGCATAAACATAGCCTTCACCCTCGCGCAGCCCCAGGCAATACGAAACCGCCCCCTGTGCCAGAGGAAACTCATCCGGTGCAGTGCGCAGCAAAACTTCGCGCGCCTTCGCCTGCACGGGGAAGCGCTGCAGTTTGCGACGAAATGGCAACGCTGGATGCAGCACCAGATAACACGCCTCACCTGCCGGGAGCGCGCCTGATACCAGCGTCCGGCGCCCTGACCAATGCAGGCTGATGCGATAAGCCTGCGTATTGAAATCAGCATCGATGCTAACCAGCCAGCGCGGCGCCAGCAAAGGCTTGCTGCTCGCCTTTTCCGGCGTAGCACGGCCCCCCCGTCGGCGAAGACCGATGCGTGAAAAAACCGCAGGCAGACGGAAAGCCATTACCGTTTAATTAAATGTAGATTGCACTGCTGCGGGCGGTGCTACCGGCAAAGCAATCGCCCCATCGCCATTGCCCGGCGACGTTGAAAGCCCCTGCGTTGCAGGCTTAGGTTCCGGCAACGGCTTGCGTGGATCG
>CAJBIL010000442.1 GCA_903953145.1 uncultured beta proteobacterium | reverse complement strand
GAGGCGTTGGCTCACCAGCTGGGCACCAATGAAAAGCGCCTGAATGAAGCCTTCCACCAAGCGTTTGCGCTACCCATATTCAGTTGGCTGAGAGAGCAACGATTGCGCGCGGCGCGGCAACTTCTGGCGCAGACGGACACACCGGTGGCGGATATTGCGGCCCATTGCGGTTATGCCTCGCCGACACACTTTGCCACTGCCTTCAAGGATCGCTTTGAATGCACGCCGCGCGATTTCCGGCGGCGGATGAGCGATACCAACCGAACCGAAAGCGAAGCCGAATCGTGATCAAGGCGGGGGTTCCGCGACGGCTCAGCGTGAAAGTCTGGTCCGCCTGGTTAGTGCGCCTGTTCATCTGCTGGATGCTCATCTTTGCCGGTACCACCGCAACGCTGGCCGCAACCATTGCGGTGGAAGCCAAAGCCGAGCAGATGGATCTGTCCGATGGCATGACACTGCTGCACGACACCACCGGAAAACTTCATTACACCGAGGTGCTGGCGATGGGAGGCGAGTTTCACAAAGCGCAGCGCACTGATCTGATTCACGGCTTCAATGCCGGGGTGTTCTGGCTGCGCTTTTCCTTGGTGCACGCTGGAGCGCAACCGGTGACGCGCTGGCTGGTGGTGGGCAGCCCCAAGATCAACACGGTTACGCTTTACCTGCAAAGTGGCGCGGACTGGCAAGCCATGTCCTCGGGCCGCAACGTGCCTATGACGCAAAAGCCGGTGGTGAGCTTGGATGCGGCCTTCCCCATCACGCTGATGCCGGGCCAAAACCGTGAGGTGTTGATCCGCGTGGTGGCACGCAGCGCGACCGACATGGCGACGACGCTGTGGGAGCCGCAGGCGTATCGCTTTATTTCCGGTGAGCGCAAGCTCTTGCTGATCGGCATGTTGTCGGGCGTTCTGGTAAGCAGCGTGCTGGCGCTGATTGTGTTTATGCGGCTGCGGGAGCTGCCCTATCTCTGGATGTCCCTGTTCCTGTTTGCCGTTGTGGGGCTTGAGTCGGCACGCGAAAACCTGATCGGCTTTTATCTCTGGCCCGACAACAGTGCGGTGCCTTTGCAACTCATCTCGGTATTCGGCGGGCTGGCGATCTTTGCGTTGTCCAAGGTCATCTCGCATGCACTCGATTTGCCGCGTCAGATGGCTAGCGCCGACAAGGCTTTCATGGCCGTCCGCTGGCTTGCGGTTGGTACTGTCGTTTTCAGTGGCTTCAACTACGGTGCGGGTGTGCGACTACTGGCGATCACAGCCGTCATCATTCACCTGGCCGGCCTGATTCTGCCTGTGGTGCTGTGGCGTCGGGGCAGCCGCTCGGCGGGTGGCTTTGCCATTGCGTTTGCACTGGGGCTGTTTCTGGAAACCTCCCGGCAACTGGCCAATCTGGGGATTCTGCCTTGGGCCAGCGCGATGAACTTCAGCCTCGCCGGCTACCTGTTGGCCGCGCCCTTCATTCTGTTCGGCATGATCGAACAGACCCGCAAGCTGTCGGAACAACTGGCGGTGGCCGAGCAACTGCAGCTGGCAAAATCCGCCTTTTTGGCGCGGGTCAGCCATGAGCTGCGTTCGCCCCTGAACACCATTCTCGGTTTCGCCCGCATGCTGCGCCGGGGTTCGGCGCGTTTGTCGCTGCGGGAAGGCTCCACGGGGATCGAAAAGGGTGCCCTGCGCCTGCTCGGCCTGATTGACGAATTGCTCGACGAATCACGCGCCGCGGCGGGCAAACTCACTGTGTCGCCAGAGCCGACTTTTTTCAATCCGTGGCTGGATGAAGTCTGCGAAACCGCGACGCTGTTCAGCGAGGCGCAGGGAAATCACTTCATCTGCGAGCGAGCCGGCGAACTGCCTACGGCAGTGATCATCGATAGCGCACGGCTGCGCCAGGTGCTGGAGAACTTGCTCAACAACGCCAATCGGCATACCGCTCAGGGCGAGATCCGCTTGCACTGTTCGGGGTGGTCCGAGAATGTCATGGCGGTCCTCAATTTCGCCGTGAGCGACACGGGCGAAGGTATTTCGCCGGGCCGCCTGAAAACCATTTTTGAGCCCTTCGTGCGCGGCGAAGAAGCCGACATTGGCGACCGCCGCCGGCGCTCGGGCTTTGGCCTCGGCCTTTCCATCAGCCGCGAACTGGTGCGCCAGATGGGCGGCGATATCGCAGTCAGCAGCACCTTGCATCAGGGCAGTCGCTTCAGCTTTACGCTACGCTGCCGGCGGGCGGAACCGGACGCGGTGATAGTGCAGCCGGAGGTGCCCCCTGCACGCGACGAACATGCTGAAACGATTCGACTCAATCCGGCTACGGCAAACGCTGCGAATGCGCATCCCCGTGTGCTCATCGTGGATGACGATCCGCAGCAATTGCAGGTGCTTGCCGATCTGCTCGATCAGTCCGGATTTGTGGTGCAAGAAAGCGGAGGCGCGTTCGCTGCTGCCGAGTTATTGAAACAGGGACACTGGGATGCCATCATCACCGACCAGATGATGGCCGACGGCGATGGCTGGCAGTTGTTGCAACTGGTGCGCGCGCGTGATCAGGCGATACCGGTGATGCTGCTTTCCGCGGCCAAGCCCTTGCGTCCGGACGGTTTTCCGGCAGGGATCGAGTTCGACGCCGTGCTGCAAAAGCCGAGCCTGTCCGGTGATCTGTTAGCGACGCTATGGGCGCTGATCCTAAAAGTCGGCGCTGGTGGGACGGCGATTAATCAGCAGCAGTGGCAGGATCTGGCCACCCTTGCCGGCGATGGCGAAGTCAGCGGCATTGAAGAATGGATCGGCGTTCTGGGTAGGGACACGTTGGAAAAATCCCGCGTCATTGCGTGGGCAAGCGATGCGCTATACCGGCTGGACTTCGGCCTGTTGGAGCAGGTCGCACGGAAAAGCCTGGACGCCACGGGTTCGTTATGATTGACCTATGCGTAACGCGATAAAGCCCTTTGTCTTGTCGTGCCTTGCCTGTGCATTCGCCCTCGCGACCTGGGCGCATGCCGCAGTGGCCAGTGTCACGACTCTTGCGTTCACCGCAGAGGAACAAGCCTACCT
>CAJBIL010000441.1 GCA_903953145.1 uncultured beta proteobacterium | reverse complement strand
CGATCTAGCGCTCGACACCTACCCCTATGGCTCCCACACCACGGGCAGCGACGCCCTTTGGGTCGGCGTTCCGCTGCTCACCAGAATCGGAGAAACCTTCGCCAGCCGGGTCGGCGCAAGCCTCCTGTCCGCCGTTGACCTGCCCGAACTGATCGTCACCGATTGGGCCCAATACACCGCCCTCGCACAAACACTCGCCACCGACCCCGCCAGACTCACCGCCTTACGCCAGAAACTCGCCACACAACGCCTCACCGCCGCGCTCTTCGACACCGAAACCTTCAGCCGGGATCTGGAACGTCTTTACGAGCGGATCTGGTTACAACACAGCACAGCAGAAAGAAGTTGCTAGCGCTGGAGTCGCAAAACCATGTCCATCAGCCCCTGAGCGATGGCCTCGAAAACCTGTCCGGGAAAATTTAGCGGCAGATTTGCGCCCACCTGCTCAATAACACCTGGCGTTTGTGCGGCGATGTCGTCCATCGTGGCATCCATAATGGCGCCAAGCCCGCATTTTTGGGCGGTTGCCAGGAAATGCCTTCGCTGAATATCTCTGAGTCGATAGTGATTATTTTTGCCGTGTACGGCCATCGCCAGTTTCAGCTTGTTATAGTCCAAGCGCTTTGGACCAGTCCCAACGACCGGCCAGGCCGATAGCACATCGTACAAAGGAGTGAGCCGATAGCGCCCTCCCGGCAGCAGGTGCAGGCTGAAATTCTTGGCGTGCCCGTCAGTTGCCGCCAACATCCAGAAGAGCAACTGCGCGCGTAGTAAAGTGCTCAAATCCTCGGCCGGAACTTCCGAACCCCGCAGAACATCAGCAATCGCGAGCAGCCCCGGCCCACCGTCTGCTTCATATTTTGCCGAGCTGGGCACACCGACTGCCTGACAAAAATCTTCCTGAGGCAAGCGCAGCCAATACTGCCCGTTGGCGGCAAGTCGACGGTCAAACCGTTCGACGACGAGCGTCTTCTGCAAGCCGAATTGTCGGATCTCGCAGTTCGCCACGGGCATCCCGTAGGCCCGCAGAATCGCGGCACATAGCCACTCGTTTTCTACCGAAGTGTGCATGTCCGCCTGTCGAGCGCCAACCAGCCCCAAGGGGAGCTTGAAGATGTGCGTCGTTGGCGTCGCACCGAGAGGCCGGCACCACTGGCCATCGTGCAGCACGAACGCAGTTTTTTCCTGCGCCCCGGCAATGGATATCCGAAAGCCATCGTCACTGTCGCCTGCGCCGTGCATCAAGAGCGTGCCTGGCGTAACTGCGGCCAGCAGCAATTGCTCCACCTCGGATTCGTCCAGAAGGCTGGCTTGTATGGCAAAAATGCCGTCCGGCGTCTTGTCCACGGGCAACAACTGCACCGCGCCAACGCAATCACGGCCAATCGCTTCCAGCAAATCGAAGGCGTCTTTGCTCTGCGTATGAAACCTCGACTGGAGGCGTCTGCGAATAGGCTCGCTGTCGGGTAGCAGATTGTCGAAATAGAACCCGACCCGCTCGCCCTTCAACGGCACACCATCCAGATTCATCGGCAGAGACAGCGACAACGGTCGGCCTTCTGCGGAGGCAACCCATTCCGCAGCATAGTGGAATTCCATGGCACCTCGCGTCGGAATACGCCATTGCCCGACTAGCTGGCCGTTCATCCAGGCGTTCAGCGCACGACTATGTGAGCGGCGCCCCATCACCACTCACTTTGCCTGGCGACCCCGGAACGGTCCTTGTCCTGCAACAGCAACTCCAATCCCAGCGCATTGACCAGGAACAGCAGCCGGTCGAGCGTCAGCCGCGAAGGATCTGTTTCCAGTTCGGACAGGCGGTTCTGACTGATGCCGAGGCGTTCGGCGAGAACACGCTGCGAGAGCTTGAGTGCTTTGCGACGAGCGCATAGCACTTCACCAGCTTGACTGGGAGTAGCGAGACGCTGGGACATGAACGGGTACCCCTATCGGAATCTGCAACGACTAGACAATATCGGCTATTCCGATAAAAATCAAGTATCGGAATAGCCGATACATACAGCTTATCGCGGTTAGCGATAAAATATACATAAATGGAACCGGCGCTCAGCCTCTATCGGCGCGG
>CAJBIL010000440.1 GCA_903953145.1 uncultured beta proteobacterium | reverse complement strand
GCCGTCGAGGCCGAACTCGCGTTTGACGCGTTCGTACTTCATCTCGACACGTTTGGCGAGCACCGGCTCGGTGGCGCGCAACTCAACCGACAGGCGCTGGTTCTCCTGCTGGAGGCGATAGACGTTGGCCGCCGCCTGCAAGGTAAGCAGAAGTTGGTCGGGCTGCCACGGCTTCATCAGGTACTGGTAAATGCCCGCTTCGTTCACGCCGGCGATGATGTCCTCAGCCTCGGTATAGCCCGAGAGAATGATGCGTAACGTATCCGGCCACTGGCTGCGCACGCCCTTGAGAAACTCGACGCCGGTCATCCCCGGCATGCGCTGGTCGCAAACGATGATCTGCACCCACTCGCGCTCCATCACCCCCTGCGCCTGCTCGGCGCTCGACGCAGTAAATACTTCGAAATCCTCTTCAAGCGTGCGGCGCAAGGCTTCAAGTGAGCGTACCTCGTCGTCGACAACGAGGACGGTGGGGAGCTTCGGTTTCTGCACGGCGGTCATTTTTGCAAACTCATTTCGGAACACTCCAGCCCAGATCTCGATGAATCGCCAGATGGCGCGGCGTCCACGAATTCGGTGACTTCTGCACGAAGTGGAAACGCGCCACGTGATAGCTCGGATCGAAGCCGTAGAAGTTGCGCCGCATGTGCGACAACTCTTCGGCGCGATACTGCGCCAGCGGTTTGGCGCTTTCGTCCGCCTGCCGCTTGTCGCGCTTGGCCTGCAAACGGTCGGCCAGATCGGGCATGGCAGCTAACTCGGCAGCACGCCGTGCGACATCAACGCGGAAGGCGGCGGGATCGCTGGTCAGGCAGGCATCGAGGAATCCCTTGGCAACGCCACCCGCCGCCGTCATCGGCAAACGGTTCTGCATGATCGCCTGTGCGCCTTCCGCACCCACACGCGGCGGCAGCAGATAGCTCCAGTATTCGGAGCCGAACAAGTTGCCCATGTTCTTGTAATGCGGATTGAGCAGCACGCCGTCGCGCGCCCAGACAAGATCGGCGGCACGCGCCAGAAAGCAGCCGCCGGCACCGCAGTTGCCTTGCAACGCGGCGATCGTCAAATGGCTGTCGGTACGGATGATCGCTTCAGCCAGATCGTCGATGGCGTTGATGTTGGCCCACGATTCGTCGGCCGGGGATTCGGCAGCTTCGATGGTGTTCAGGTGGATGCCGTTCGACCAGTAGTCGGAACCGCCCATCAGTACGATGATTTTTGTCGGGCGCGTCCGCGCCCATTCGTAGGCGGCTTGCAGACGCTGGCACTGGCGCGTGCTCATCGCGCCGTTGTAGAAGTCGAAATGCAGAAAGCCGATTTTGTGTTCGCTCGTACCGGCTTCCTCGTAGCGAATGTCCTGCCACGTCATTCCGTCGACCGACCACCAGCCGTCAAGGGGAATTTCCGGAATGTCCGCCAGTTGATCAGCAAACGCCTGCGTCGCCGGCAACTTGAGCGGGATGCTCGCACCGGCACGTTTGGCGTGGCCGATCCACACGGCACCATCCATAGTTTTGCGTAGCAGCGCCGTCTCGCGACGTGCCACAACCGCTCCCGGCAGATGGCTGGAGAGGCGCATGGATATTGGCTCTCCATTGAGTGCGCTGGACTCCTCACAGGCATCAAAAAGGTGGCATGGTTCGCCAAACAAGGTGTCGGCAACACCCGGAAAACCATCGGCCGCATTGATTTTGGCCAGCACCGTCGCTGTTGTGTCGCAGCGCCAGTCAATGCAGCGATCCACCTGCTTCAT
>CAJBIL010000439.1 GCA_903953145.1 uncultured beta proteobacterium | reverse complement strand
TGTTGCTCGACGCCTGGCGCAGCCAGCCATTTGCCGAATTACTTCTGTTGCGTAGAGATTCTTTACTTGGCGCGGAAAACGATACGCGCGCGGCTTAGATCATACGGTGTCAGTTGTACCGTCACCTTATCGCCAGGCAAGATGCGTATATAGTGCATTCGCATTTTCCCGGAAATAAAACCAAGGACCACATGACCATTTTCGAGCTTTACCCTGAATGTTGCGTTGGGGAGATTCTCGACAACCTCACCCTGCATTTCAATCAAATCTTCCTTTGCCATCCTATTTCGCCGTGAGTCCGGAGCCTTTGAAATTTGCTTTTTTCAAAAGGCCCTCGTATTGATGGGACATGATGTATGCCTGTACTTGCGACATGAAGTCCATCGTCACCACCACAATAATCAGCAGCGAGGTGCCACCGAAGTAGAAAGGGACATTCCATTTCAGTATCAGAAACTCCGGCAGCAAACAAACCACCGTGATGTAGCCAGCGCCAACCAGCGTCAAACGCATCAATATCTTGTCAATGTATCTCGCGGTTTGCTCACCAGGACGAATCCCAGGAACAAAAGCGCCGCTCTTCTTGAGGTTGTCTGCCGTCTCTTTCGAGTTGAAGACAAGCGCCGTATAGAAAAAGCAAAAAAATATGATCGCAGCCGCATAGAGCATGACGTAGATCGGCTGCCCCGGAGACAGTGTCCCCGCCACATCCTTCAACCAACGCATCGAGTCACTGGAACCGAACCAGCCCGCAATCGTTGCCGGAAACAAAATAATTGACGATGCAAAGATCGGCGGAATGACACCCGACATATTTAGTTTAAGCGGCAAGTGCGAACTCTGCCCACCGTAAATCTTGTTGCCGACCTGACGTTTCGCATAGTTGACCAGAATCTTGCGCTGGCCACGTTCGACAAACACCACGAATGCGGTCACTGCAACAACCAGCAACGTGATGAAAATGGCCGACAGAGGATGCATTGCACCGGTACGAACCAGTTCCAGCAAACCGCCGATTGCACTTGGCAAACCAGCTGCGATACCGGCGAAAATAATGATCGAAATTCCGTTACCCAATCCGCGTTCAGTAATCTGCTCGCCGAGCCACATCAAGAACATGGTTCCCGTCAATAACGTCGTTACCGTCACAAACCGGAACATCAAACCGGGATCAAGTACAAGCCCTGGCTGCGACTCAACGGCAATAGCAATACCAAGCCCTTGGAACAGCGCCAACGCCACTGTCCCGTAGCGGGTGTATTGCGTAATTTTACGACGACCGGCTTCGCCTTCTTTCTTTAGCGCCTCCAGCTGAGGACTTGCAACCGTCATCAACTGCATAATGATCGACGCCGATATATACGGCATGATTCCCAGCGCAAAAATCGTAAAACGCGACAGTGCTCCCCCCGAGAACATGTTAAACATGCCCAGAATGCCGCCCTGTTGGCTATTGAACAGTTCACTCAGCGCTTGCGCGTCAATCCCCGGCACTGGAATGTGAGCACCGATACGATAGACCACCAGGGCGCCGAGCAGAAACCACAGGCGGCGCTTAAGATCACCAAACTTGCCGCCCTTGCT
>CAJBIL010000438.1 GCA_903953145.1 uncultured beta proteobacterium | reverse complement strand
TTGCGGTCGGTAATGTCCGAGAATGAAGCGACATAGTTGGTTATTTCACCGCGACCATCCTTGACGACGCTGATCGTCAGCCACTTGGGGAAGATGTCGCCATCTTTGCGCCGGTCAAAAATCTCGCCCGACCAATGACCACTTTCGGCAAGTTGTTGCCACATCGTCTGGTAGAACTCGGGGGGATGTGCGTCCGATTTTGTGATGTTCGGCAAGCGGCCAATCGCCTCTTCCCGCGAGTAGCCGGTAATCTCGCTGTAGGCGCGGTTGACGCTAACGATGCGGTTGTTGGCATCGGTCACCATCAGACCTTCGTTGCTGTGTTCAAACAGGAGCTTGGTCAGTCGCAACTGCTCTTCACTGAGCTTCATTTCCGAGATGTCGGAAAATACCCAGATCGAGCCATCCTTTGGACATTTTGGATCAACCGGCCGGCCGGTGCGATGAATCCAGATCGGGCTGCCATCCCGTCGTTGCAGCAAAATTTCCCGGTCGCTAGCGCCGCGCTCTGACAGTTCGCCATAGCAGACTTTACCGTCGATCTCGAAATAGTCCTTCGATGGGTAAAGAATTTCAGTGCTCTGATCGACCAGTGCTGCAACGTTGTCATAGCCGAAAATTTCTGCCATGTGCAGGTTGCAGGAAATAATTCGCCGCTGACGCAGAAACACAATGCCGACGTGGGCATTGTCAAAAATCACTTGCTGGTGATCGAGCAAATCTCGCACCTGCCGCTCGATATGGCGGCGCTCGGTAACATCGGTTGCGGTGATCACAAAGCCGCCGTCATGCATCGGCGAGCGGCAGAGTTCAATCACCCGGCCAGAAGGTAAGTCACGCTCAAAGCGTTCGATTTTTTCAAGCGTGTGCGCTGATGCAACCGCGTTCAATGTTGCCGAAAATAGTCCTGTGTCAACTTTTAGAAAAGCCTCAAGCGGTGTTTGCTCACGCGCCAGATGCTCGGGTAGGGTGTGCAGATCCAGAAAGTTCCGGTTCCAGGCGACTAGCTCGAGCTTGCGATCAAATACTGCAATGCCCTGCACGATGGCGTCGAGTGTTGATTGCAGCAAGCGTGATTTCCCGGCTAGTTGCTGTTGCCGCAAGCGCGTTTCCTGCGCTTTCAGATCGGTCACGTCGGCATAGATACCCACGGTGTAGCCATCGGCTGTCCGGCGCTCACGAACCTGGATAAACTGCCCGTTCGGCAGGCTGTATTCGTCGCTCCCCGTACCCGCCTGATGCGCCTCACGCCTGCGTTGCAGCCAGGCGTCGGCCTCTTCGCCAAAACTTTCCGCTGCTTTGCTGAACAAACGATCAACGTGGCAGCCGATGACTTCGCCATCCAGCATCCATAGCTCTTTGAAAGCCTCGTTGCACATCAGCAGGCAGTCCGCCGGGTCAAACAGGGCGAAGCCTTCAAAGATGCTTTCAACTGCAGTTTCGAGGCGCTTGCTTGCCGCTTCCGTTTCGCCGCGCGCAGCTTCCAGCGCATCCAGCGTGCTGGTTAGCTCGTCGGTACGCACACGTACCTGTTCTTCGAGCACAAAAGTGTTTTGCAGCAAGCCGTAGTCGGTATCGACCGCGTTAAGATTGTGCTCAACCTGCCGCATCAACGAGCGGATTATTTTGTCACGGCGCAAAATTTCTTGTTGTAGACCGCTGGCGTCAGCCGGGTCGCAGCGCAGGTCGAGCGTCTTGCTCATGCATGACTCCCGCTACCAATGGCAATGCCGGTAAAGGTCTGATTGATGTGCATGCCGCAATATTGCTCACCATAAGTGCTGAAACCAACGACTTGGCGATTCGCCATCAACACACCAATTCTTTCTCGCAGCCCCCGCTGTTTTGATTCCAGCTGACGCAGGATGCAGTCACAGCCGAGGATCAGGGCTGGTGAGCCGATACGCTTAACAACGTCTTCCAGCGCCGTTTCCAGATTGTTGATCATGTCCACCCCCTGAGCAACGCGGAAGATAATGCCTTCATCAATGGCGCAATAAAAGGTGAGCGAACCGTCGGCATTCATCGTCTGGATTGAGCGAACAAAATCTGCGTTACCAATCCTGACCAATACCGGATGCGCGGCAAAGACCATCGAGTTGAGTTGATCAATGCTGCTGCCCACCACGCGCGCGTATTCTTCAGCTGCCGGGCAGCCGTTGATTTCAACCACGATTCGCTTTTCGGGGATTGCTTCGGTAACGACCAGTCGTTCATCAGTGCTGACAAAATGCTGGGTTTTGAAAACCATCAGTGGGAAAGGCATTGTTGCCAGTAGCAACAATGCTGCATCGCTGACAAAACGCCCGCCGTAAAGCACTTTGGTTTCCTTGAAGGCGAGATCATCACCGGCCGATCCACCAACCAGCGCAACGCCGCTCAAACCATCATGAAATGCTCGCGCTACTGCCTCTTCGCGTTGGCATAGCCCGTCAATCAGCATGAAAGCAAAGCTGTTTCCAGGTGCCAATGCAGGCGCACGCTGACGAAGTTTCTCCTTCAGGTTGTGGGCAAAACGCTGGCCGCTGCGGAAGTCAAAATTTGACAAGCCTTCAAGCAGTGCGACTTCAAAGCAAAGGTCATCACGGTGGAAGCTGACGCCAGACAAACTGCCGTCGAGATATCCTGCCGGACCAATTTCACCTGCGGTCGTACAACCAATTAAAGGCGTTGTGCCGAACTGAGATTTCAGTGCTTCGCCCAGACGATCAAGGTCAAAGTGGCTGGAGAAAAAAACAATAACCAGAGCAGCATCAGGCTGGTTAATTGCTGCGGCCAGTTCACGAACCGCTGCTTCGGGATCAGCCTGGCGGCTACTCCCCGAGCGCACGCGCGGCGCTACCTTTGTCGTATTCAATTTGTCTCCTCCAGACGCTGATTGTTTAACGCTTTTGGTCAGCGTTTTGACAATCTCTAATCAGCTCGCGAATATTTCGCTGTTATGAATTCTTGTTTTTTAAGTATAGCCATGTTGCAGCGCCTTTGCCGCCTCTTGTTGGCAAAATCTGTCGCGAATTTTTTTCGAAAAAGTTGCCTTAATTGGCTTAAAAAACCAGGGCAGGTGTCTGCATAGCGTAGTTCTCCGGTTACAAATTCTTACAATTGCGCCGATTAACCACAACCCACGGTTACAACTGGCTTGCAGACTCGCTTCAACGTCGTTCGGCAGGCGACGGAGATTCCCCGAATCATTGAAGGAGTGCAAAATGGGCAAGTTATTGTTAAGTATCGCTGTCGGTGCCGTATTGATGAGTTTTGCCGATGACTGGAAGCGCGGTGATCTCTCGATAAGCCGGGTGATCGACACAGTGCAGTACGCCGGTCGGGCGCTGGTGTCTTTGAAGAATTAGAGTTTACTGATTTTTTGGTTTTTGAAATGTTGGAGGCGGGTGTCCGTGATTATTGTGTCGATTAAACGCCGATTGTTGCCATTGTTTGCCCTGCTTCTGGTGGCGCCACTGGTGCTCGCCAACCCAGGCGGCGGGCGCTTCGGACAGCACGAGCAGAGCCGTCAGAATGATCAGCAACGTCAGTCCCCGCAGCGTGAGTTTCAGCGTGATTCTCCGCGTGAGGAGCCACAACGCTTCCAGCGACGTGATGAGGGAAACTCCGGTGAGCAGCAACGCCAGCGACTTTCGCCAGAGGAGCGTCGTCAACTCAGACGAGATATTCATGACGCGGGGCGCGATATTTATCCGCCCCGTCGCTGATGTTTTTCTTGAGAGCTTTGGCGCATTGATAAAAAAACCGGCGCAAGGCCGGTTTTTTTATTTTCTTTATCCGCTGATCAAACGACAGTTACCGGAATTTTCCCGATCCTGGCTTGCCATTCTTTAGGCCCGGTGTTGTGCACCGAGATACCGGAAGAATCAACCGCCACCGTCACCGGCATATCTTTCACGTCAAACTCGTAGATCGCTTCCATGCCCAGATCGGCGAAGCCGACAACCTTGGCCGTTTTGATGGCCTTGGCAACCAGATACGCGGCGCCGCCAACAGCCATCAGGTAGGCTGATTTGTGCTTCTGGATCGCCTCGATCGCCTTCGGGCCGCGTTCAGCTTTGCCGACCATCGAAATCAGGCCGGTTTGTGCGAGCATCATTTCGGTGAAACCGTCCATGCGCGTCGCGGTGGTCGGGCCAGCCGGGCCAACGGCTTCGTCACGTACCGGGTCGACCGGGCCGACGTAGTAAATAACGCGGTTGGTGAAGTCGACCGGCAGCTTCTCGCCTTTCGCCAACATATCTTGAATGCGCTTGTGTGCGGCGTCGCGGCCGGTGAGCATTTTGCCGTTCAGGAGCAGGGTCTGGCCCGGTTTCCAGGCGGCGACTTCGGCGGGTGTCAGGGTGTCGAGGTTCACGCGGGTGGATTTCTCGGTGTCCGGTGCCCAGTTGACCTTCGGCCATTCATTGAGATCGGGTGGCGTGAGAATCGCTGGGCCGGAGCCGTCGAGGTGGAAGTGCGCGTGGCGCGTCGCCGCGCAGTTCGGAATCATGGCGACGGGCAGCGATGCTGCGTGTGTCGGGTAGTCGAGAATCTTCACGTCGAGCACGGTGGTCAGGCCGCCGAGGCCCTGCGCACCGATGCCCAGCGCATTCACCTTTTCGTAAAGTTCGAGGCGCAGTTCTTCAACGCGATTGCTGGCGCCACGGGCGATCAGTTCATGCATGTCGACCGGTGCCATGAGTGATTCCTTGGCCAGTAGCATGGCCTTCTCAGGCGTGCCGCCAATGCCGATGCCGAGGATGCCCGGCGGGCACCAGCCGGCGCCCATGGTCGGGACGGTTTTGAGCACCCAGTCGACGATTGAGTCGGAGGGGTTCAGCGCATAGAACTTGGATTTGTTCTCCGAGCCGCCGCCCTTGGCCGCGCAGATGACTTCAACGTGGTGGCCGGGGACGATTTCGTAATGCACGACAGCCGGCGTGTTGTCCTTCGAGTTCGTTCGCTTGCCGGCCGGGTCGAGCAGCACCGAGGCGCGCAGCTTGTTGTCCGGGTTGCCGTAGGCGCGGCGCACGCCTTCGTTGCACATTTCCTGCACCGAGAGCTTGGCGTCCCAATGTACATCCATGCCGACCTTGAGGAAGATCACGGCAATGCCGGTATCCTGGCAGATCGGAC
>CAJBIL010000437.1 GCA_903953145.1 uncultured beta proteobacterium | reverse complement strand
TATCAGCTGGCCTTTGCCATGTACAAGCGGAGTGGCAGTAATCCGCTGGCCAACCCGGTGGCGATTTCGGTGGCGCTGGTGGTCAGCGTGCTGGTGTTCACCGGGACGCCTTATCGCACCTACTTTGAAGGCGCGCAATTCGTGCATTTCCTGCTTGGGCCGGCCACCGTGGCGTTGGCGATCCCGCTCTTCACGCAGCTTGCCCGTCTCAAAAGCATGCTGCTGCCGCTGCTGGGTGCGTTGCTGGTTGGCTCGCTCACCGCCTGTGCTTCAGCGGTTGCGATTGGCTGGGCGCTCGGTGCCTCGGTTGAGTCGATCCGCTCGCTGGCGCCAAAATCCGTCACCACGCCGATTGCCATGGCGGTCGCCGAGAAAATCGGCGGCTTGCCTTCGCTGACCGCCGTACTGGTCGTTACCACCGGCATTGTCGGCGCCGTCGCCGCACGCTATCTGCTCAACGCCCTGCGCATCAAGGATCACGCCATTCGCGGTTTTTCCGTCGGCGTCGCCGCGCATGGTATCGGCACGGCGCGCGCCTTCCAGGTGAGTGAAGAAGCCGGCGCTTTCGCCGCCCTCGCCATGTGCCTCAACGGCATCACCACTGCCTTGCTGCTGCCGCTGCTGTTCAAGGCGTTCGGCGCCTGACGCGCTCTACGCCGGAAACAACAATGACGATGCCGCTTTCTTCCCTCCCCCGCGCCGGGTTTGACTGAGCCGCCCATGCCGCTAAATCCGCCATCCACGCGCCCGCGCTACCTGACGCTGGCCTATCTGTTACTGGTCATTTATGCCAGCCTGCACCCGTTTTCCGGCTGGCGCGACCTCGGGTTGTCGCCTTTTGCCTTCCTCGATGGTGCCTGGCCACGTTACTGGACCGTGTTTGATCTGACGACCAATGTGCTCGTCTACCTGCCACTCAGCTACCTGCTCGCATTGACGCTGTCCGGCCTGCCTGGCCGGTTGTCCGGTGCCTTGGCCGCTACCTTGCTGGCCACGCTGGTCAGCCTGTCGCTCGAATGTCTGCAAACCTGGCTGCCGTCGCGCGTGCCTTCCAATCTCGATCTGGCCTGCAATACCTTGGGGGCCGTGCTGGGCGCCGCACTCGCCGTCTGGCAAGGGCAACGTTTCTTCAACCACCTTGGCGCCATGCAGGCGCGCCTGCTGGCGCCGGTGCCGCATGCCGAGCTGGCGTTGGTGATGGTCGGCCTCTGGCTGCTCACCCTGCTTTCTCCCGAGATTTTGTTGTTCGGCACCGGCGATCTGCGCTACCTGATCGGCATCACCCCCGCCGTGCCTTACGACGCGCCCTCGTTTTTTATGATCGAAACGTCGATCATCATCTGCAACACCATCGCCATCGGCCTGATTGTCCGCAGCCTGCTCAACGATAACGAAAATGGCAACGCCCAGGCACTGCCGGTGCTCGGCATTTTTTTCCTGCTCGCATTGATCGTGCGCACACTTGGCGCTGCTGTTCTGGTGACGCCCGGCGATGCTTTTGCATGGCTCACGCCGGGCGCGTGGCTCGGCTTGCTGATCGGCTGCGCCACCCTGTTGCTGACGCTGCTGCTCCCCGCCGCGCCGCGCCTGGCGATTGCCGCGCTGGCCTTGATGGCCGGCACCGTGCTGGTCAACCTGGCGCCCGACAATCCCTATTCAGCCGCCGCACTCTCCACCTGGCGACAAGGCCACTTCCTCAGCTTCAATGGCCTCACCCGCCTGGTCGCCAGCCTCTGGCCCTTCGTCCTCCTGCCGTATCTGAGCCTGCTCGGGCGTCGCTTGTAGGGGGGCAGGCAAGGTACGCCTTGCAGCGGAGGGCGATGGTTACAGGCTCAACAGTTTTGCTGATCCCTCAGACGTTCTGCCCAGGCCGCCAGTTCGGGGGCGCGTTGCTCAAGGTCGTCGTTGAGCGCGGCGTCGAGCTTTTCCAGCCAGGCGCGGTCTTTGGCGTCGAGGTGTCGGGGATGGATGGGGGTCAGATGCACCACCAGATCGCCGCTGCCGCGCCCGTGTTTTTTCGGGAAGCCGTGCGTTTGCAGGCGATAGTCGAGGCTGTGCGCCGGGTAGGGCGCAAGGTCAAGCCGGGTGCTGCCGTGCAGGGTCGGTACGTCGATTTTGCCGCCGCTGAGCAGACGGAAAATGCTGACGGGTACCGTGCAGTGCAGGTCACGTTCGCGGAGTTCAAAAAGTGCGTGTCTGGCGAGCCGGATCTCCAGATACAGATCGCCCGCTGCGTTTTCCCCTTCCGCCTCATGGCGAGCCTGGCGGGCCAGTCGCAGGCGTTCGCCATGCAGGATGCCGGCCGGTACCTTGACCGAAAGCGTGCGCAATTTCTTGCGCCAGCCGCTGCCGGCACATTCGGTGCAGTCCGTTTCGCGCAAGTAGCCGCGCCCGCCACAACCTGCGCAAAGGTCCGATCCCTGGCTGCCGCGCACCCGCCCGATGCCGTGACACTGCGCGCAGGGCACCGAGTTTGTCCGCTGCACCCGGCCGCTACCCTGGCAGGGCGTACAGCGCGTGCTGCGCAGCAGTTCAACACTTTTGATGCAGCCGTGTGCTGCTTCTTCGAGGGTCAGCGTCAAGGTTTGGGTCAGATCGTCGCCGCCGGTCGCTTCATCCTGGCCGGTGGCGTCGGAGTCTGAATCTGAATCAGTCCCGGTTTGTTGCCAGCGGGCGTAGCGCTGCGGGTCGAGAATCAGCTCGTAGGCCATCTTGATCCGTTTGAACTCACTTTCCGCAGCGGCGGAAGGGTTGCGATCCGGGTGCCAGCGCATGGCCAGGCGACGGTAAGCACGCTTGACATCCTCCTGCGAAGCCGTCGGGCGCAGGCCGAGCACAGCAAAAGGATCGTCGGATTTTTTCATGGGGGCAATGGCGTAGAGGGTTTTGCTGACTGAATTTTCTGACAGGTTTAACTGACTAATCATGATTCTAAGGCATGGCGCCCGATTACTCCGCACGAAGCCGGAAATCGCCGGCATTCAAGGTAAAATCGTTGCCGGACAAACCCAACCCTGATCAGGAAAAACACAGCATGAGCCACTTCAAGCACCATGTTTTCTTCTGCTGCAACCAGCGCGCCGAAGGCGAAACCTGCTGCAACAACCTCGGTGCCACCGAGATGCAGACTTACGCCAAAGACCGCATCGGCGAACTCAAGCTCAAGGGCGCCGGTCAAATCCGCATCAACAAAGCCGGCTGCCTTGATCGCTGCGACAACGGCCCGGTTCTCGTCGTCTACCCCGATGCCGTTTGGTACACCTACATCGACAAAGAAGACATCGAAGAAATCATCCAGGAGCATCTGGTGCATGGCCGGGTGGTCGAGCGTTTGAAGATTTGATCTGAGGAAAATTTCAGGATGAAACTCATCGAAGAAAAACTGCTGATCGACGGCCCGGCGGGCAAGATTGATCTGATCGTCGAGAACCCCGGCGCGGCGCGTGGGATTGCCTTGATCGCGCATCCGCACCCGCTGTTTGGCGGTGGCAACACCAATAAGGTGGCGCAAACCCTGGCGCGTACTTTCGCGCGCATGGAATACGTCGCGCTGCGCCCGAACTTTCGCGGGGTGGGCGAGAGCGAGGGCGTGCATGACGAAGGCCGTGGCGAAACAGACGATCTGCTGGCGGTGCTCGCCGAAGCCAAGCGCCGTTATGGCGACTTGCCGGTTGCGCTGGCCGGCTTCTCCTTCGGCGCTTTTGTGCAAACGCGCGTTGCTAAAGCGCTGGTTGAAGCAGGCCACCCGGCGCAGCGGCTGGTGCTGGTCGGCACCGCCTCGGGCTATGTTGAGGGCACGCGCAGCTACGACACCGAAGCCGTGCCCGGCGACACCATCGTTATTCATGGCTCGGAAGACGAAACGGTGCCGCTCTCCAATGTGCTTGAATGGGCCAAACCGCTGGAGCTGCCGGTGAT
Organism: uncultured beta proteobacterium; assembly: GCA_903953145.1. GTDB lineage: Bacteria > Pseudomonadota > Gammaproteobacteria > Burkholderiales > Rhodocyclaceae > CAJBIL01. The sequence goes on along the minus strand of CAJBIL010000437.1, from coordinate 3,654 downwards.
CGTGGTGCCGGGCGCCGACCATTTCTTTCATCGCCGGCTGCACGTCATCCGCGAAATCATCACCCGCGCATGGCGGCACTGAGCATCGCACCCGCACTCGCCCATGCAGCGCTGCACGTTAGCGGCCTGCGCAAATCCTACGATGGCAACGAAGTCGTCGCCGGGATCGATTTCACCGTATCGCCCGGCACCTGCTTCGGCCTGCTCGGGCCGAACGGTGCGGGCAAAACAACCACGCTGCGCTGCTGCCTGGGTCTGACTACGCCGGATTCCGGCTGCATCACGCTGGGCGGCTACCCCATCCCGCAACAGGCCGGTGCCGCGCGTGAGCGGGTTGGCGTCGTACCGCAGTTCGACAATCTCGACCCGGACTTTACGGCGGGTGAAAACCTGATGGTCTACGGCCGCTACTTCGGCCTCAAGGACGCCACCATCCGCGCCCGTATCCCGGATCTGCTCGACTTCGCCGGGCTGGCCGGCAAGGAGAAGGCGCGCATCCAGTCGCTCTCCGGCGGCATGAAACGGCGGCTGACGCTGGCGCGCGCGCTGGTCAATGACCCGGACATCGTGTTTCTCGACGAGCCAACCACCGGCCTTGATCCGCAAGCCCGCCACCTGATCTGGGAGCGCCTGAAACGCCTCACCGCCAGCGGCAAAACGCTGATTTTAACCACCCATTTTATGGACGAAGCCGAGCGCCTGTGCGACCGCCTCGCGGTGCTTGACCACGGCCAGCTGATTACCGAAGGCGCGCCACGCGAGCTGATCAGCGCGCACATCGAACCGCAAGTCGTCGAGATTTTTGGCGACGATGCACCCGCCTGGGCAAAGACCCGGCGCGCACTCGGCGAACGCCTGGAAGTTGCCGGCGACACCGCCTTTTTCTACTGCCGCGACCCGGCACCCCTACTCGCCGTCCTTTCAGAAACCCCCGCCCTGCGCTACCTGCACCGCGCCGCCAGCCTTGAGGATGTCTTTCTCAAGCTCACCGGGCGCGAGTTACGGGATTGAGGCAAGAAAAATCTTGAGCCACCAACACCTTTTCGCACTTCCCCGCCCCGGCCTGCGCTGGTTGCCCGTCTGGCGTCGCAACTTCCTCGTCTGGCGCAAGTTGGCGATTCCTTCGGTGCTGGGCAATCTGGCCGACCCGTTGATCTATATGCTTGGCCTCGGTTACGGCCTCGGCGGCATGTTGCCGCAGGTGGGCGGCGTCAGCTATGTCAGCTTTCTCGCGGCCGGCACCGTGGTTGCCAGCACGATGAATGCGGCAACCTTCGAGGCGCTGTATTCGGCCTTCTCGCGCATGCATGTACAGAAAACCTGGGATGCCATCCTCAACACGCCGCTTTCACTCGACCATGTGCTGACCGCCGAACTGGTCTGGGCAGCCAGCAAGAGCCTGCTCTCCGGGCTGGCTATCCTGGTCGTCATCGCCGCGCTTGGATTGACCACCTCGCCGCTTGCGCTGTGGGTAATTCCGGTCATTTTCCTCACCGGCCTCGCCTTTGCCGCGCTGGGCCTGATCGTCTGCGCGCTGGCGCCGTCCTACGACTTCTTCATGTACTACTTCACGTTGTTCATCACGCCGATGCTGCTCGTTTCCGGCGTATTTTTCCCGGCTGACCAGTTGCCGCCGGCGCTGCATACGCTGGCCAACTGGCTGCCGCTGGCGCACGCCGTGCAACTCGCCCGCCCGTTACTGCTTGGCGAAGTGCCGGCCAACGCCCTTGTCCACGTTGCTGCGTTGCTCGGCATTGCCGCAATCGCTTTCAGTATCGCCACCGTGCTGACGCGGCGACGCTTACTCAAGTAGCACGCAATCTCCCTCGAAAAGGAAAACCATGCAGATCAAAGTTCTCGCCATTTCAGGCAGCAGCCGTGAAGGCTCATTCAACACGCGTTTGCTGGAGGCCGCTATCAGCGCCGCCCGCGCGCAGGGGGTCGAAGTCAGCGAAGTCATCATTACTCAACTCGATTTGCGCACGCTCGCACTGCCGCTCTACGACGGCGACCTCGAAGCCGCCAGCGGCCTGCCGGAAGGCGCCATCGTCCTGAAGAACGCCTTGGCCGCTCACCACGCCGTACTGATCGCCTCGCCGGAGTACAACGGTTTCTTCTCACCGCTACTGAAAAACGCCATCGACTGGGCCTCGCGTCCGCAAGCCGGCCAGCCGTCACCGTTCGTCGGCAAAGTGGGCGCGCTACTCGCCGCTTCCCAGGGCGCGCTGGGCGGTATTCGCGGCCTGCCGTCAGTACGCCAGTTGTTGAGCAACCTCGGCGTGCTGGTCATTCCCGGTCAAATGGCCTTGCCCAGCGCACAAAAAGCCTTCGACACAGCAGGCGGCTTGCTCGACCCCGCGCAACAACAGATGCTCGAACGTGTCGTCATCGAGTTGCTGAATACGGCACGGGCGTTGCAGGTAACAAAGGGCTAAGGCACGCTGCTGGTGAGGGGTTCGGTTTGTGAAGCGTTAGCCGGATCGATGAATTTGGCTAGCGACTATCCCCGTATTTTTCAGCCAATGCCCGGGAGGGCGCACCAAATGGCGATCTAGCGCAACGATGCCCGGAGCGCCAATGAATACGGCCATCTCCAGAGGGTTGTGCGCTAGATCGTTTATCCATGCGGGTTACAGCGGAGCCGTCAACGAGCCGTGCCTTAACCGGTGCAAAATCACTCGTCGTCGATCTGCCTGAGCAGTTTGTCGCGGATGGCCTCGGGCATTTCCAGCGTTTTGAGATCCCAGCCTTCAAGCAGCAGCACGTCGGTCAGGCATTGTTCGATGACGGCATAGGCAGCGAGGGTAGCATCGGCAATGTTTTGATGCACTTGTACATCAACATCATCACGGTTCAGACAGTTAGTCTGATAGTCATAGAGGCTTTGCGTGCTCGACAACAGGGCAGTCACCTGCGCCGGGCAGGCGCATTGGTAAATGATCGACTGCGCCCGGATCCGGTTCAGCTGCTCGTTGGTGTATTTCTTCTCCATGCGATCCTCGTCTGGCCAAACTCAAAAAACGTAATCGTACGCCTATGCGCTGGCCCGATTACGCCACCGAGCTGCGAATCAAATGGTCAAAGGCGCTCAATGCCGCTTTGGCGCCTTCGCCGGTGGCGATGATGATCTGCTTGTAAGGCACCGTCGTTGCGTCGCCCGCCGCAAAAACACCGGGCAGCGAGGTTTGCCCACGTGCATCGACTTCGATTTCACCGCGTGGCGACAGCGCCAGCGTGCCTTTCAGCCAGTCGGTATTGGGCAGTAGGCCGATCTGCACAAAAATGCCTTCGAGCGCGATTTCACGCAGCTCGCCGCTGACGCGATCCTTGTAGGTCAAGCCGCTCACCTTTTCGCCATTGCCGGTGACTTCGGTGGTCAGCGCCGAGGTAATCACCGTCACGTTGGCGAGGCTGAACAGTTTTTTCTGCAATATCGCAACGGCACGCAGCGTGCTGTCGAATTCGAGCAGCGTGACATGGGCAACGATGCCGGCCAGATCAATCGCCGCCTCAACGCCCGAGTTGCCGCCGCCGATCACCGCCGTGCGCTTGCCCTTGAACAACGGGCCATCGCAGTGCGGGCAGTAGGCCACGCCCCGGCCACGGTATTCCTGCTCGCCGGGCACGTTCATTTCACGCCAGCGTGCGCCGGTC
>CAJBIL010000436.1 GCA_903953145.1 uncultured beta proteobacterium | reverse complement strand
TGCCCCATGTGCAGCGTGCCGGTGACGTTGGGCGGCGGCAGCAGGATGCAGAAGGCGTCGGATTGGGCGTTGACACGGGAGGTGTCGAGGCCGGCGTCGAAGTAGCCTTTGGCTTCCCATTCGGGGTACCAGCGGCGCTCGATGTCGGCCGGTTCAAAGCTTTTGGAGAGTTCCATAGGGGCGAGTAGGGGATGTGTGCAGTGTTGTGCAGTGGAAAAGAAGGCGTTCGCCAGCGATTTCAGGCGCCAAGCAGAACGAGGTTGTCGCGGTGAATCAGTTCCGATTCATCGATATAGCCAAGAATTTCTTCGATTTCGTGGCTGGCGTGGCGGGTAATACGGCGCGCTTCGCCACTGCCGTAGTTGGCGAGGCCGCGTGCAATTTCAATGCCGTTGGGCGCCAGGCAGGCTACTGCTGCGCCGCGCTCGAAGTCGCCCTGGACTTCGATAACGCCGATTGGCAGCAGGCTTTTACCTTCGATCAGTGCACTGACTGCGCCGGCATCAAGTAGCAGTTTGCCGTTCAATTGCAGATGATCTGCCAGCCATTGTTTGCGTGCATTGAGTGGCTGTGTCTCGGATGTCAGCAAGGTGCCGACCGGCTCGCCGCGCGCCAGTCTGGGCATGATATTGATTTCGCGGCCACTGGCGATGACGGTGTGCGCACCGCTGCGTGCCGCTCGCTTGGCAGCAATCACCTTGGTGATCATGCCGCCCCGGCCATATTGTGTACCGGCGCCACCAGCCATCGCTTCCAGTGCCGGTTCGCCCGCGCGTGCTTCGGCGATCAGTGTGGCGCTTGCATCCTTGCGCGGGTCAGCGGTGAAAAGGCCTTGCTGGTCGGTGAGGATGATCAGGCAATCGGCTTCAACCAGATTGGCCACCAGTGCACCCAAAGTGTCATTGTCACCGAACTTGATTTCGTCGGTCACGACCGTGTCGTTCTCATTGATGATCGGTACCACGCCGAGCTGGAGCAGGGTGCTCAGTGTTGAGCGCGCGTTGAGATAGCGTTTGCGATCAGCGAGGTCATCGTGCGTTAGTAGTACCTGCGCAGTGTGTAGCCCATGCGCGGCGAAGGCGCGCTCATAAACCTGTGCCAGACCCATCTGGCCCACGGCGGCAGCGGCCTGCAACTCATGCACCGCATGCGGGCGCTTTTGCCAGCCGAGGCGTTGCATGCCGCAGGCAATGGCACCAGAGGAAACGAGGACGACCTCCCTGCCGGCCTCGCGTAATTCGGCGATCTGTCGTGCCCATTCGCCAATCGCCGGCAGATCAAGGCCCTCGCCGTTGTTGGTGACCAGTGCCGAACCAACCTTGATGACGAGACGGCGGGCGCTGGCAATCCGTGTCGTGGGCAAATTCATTTTTCGGCTTTTTCTTCGGTGATTTCCGGGTCGGCCGCATCGTCAGCGAAGTGTGCATTGATCGCTACATTGAACAAGGACGCCATGGTCGGCGGTGGCGCAAGTTTCTCCAGCGCATCCTGCAACTTATAGACGACGTCTTTGCAGCCCTCGCCGCTGATCGCACTGACGCGGAAGGTCGGCGCTTGTTCGGCATCGCCGTAATAGGCTCGCAGGAAATCGGCTACGCGCTGTTCGCGATCCTCTTCGGGGATCAGATCGAGCTTGTTGAGAATCAGCCAGCGTGGCTTGGCGGCGAGTTCAGGATCATATTTTTCCAGCTCCTGGACAATCGCTCTGGCGTCGTGCACCGGATCGGCTTCGGGGTCTGGCGGTGCGAGGTCCACGATATGCAGTAGCACACGCGTGCGCGCCAGATGCTTGAGAAAGCGGATACCCAGCCCGGCGCCATCGGCCGCGCCTTCGATCAGGCCAGGAACGTCAGCAATCACAAAGCTCTTGTTTTCGCTAACGCGAACAACGCCGAGGTTCGGGTGCATCGTGGTGAAAGGGTAATCGGCAACCTTCGGGCGGGCCGCTGAAACGGAGCGGATAAAGGTGCTTTTGCCTGCATTCGGCAAGCCAAGCAGGCCGACATCGGCAAGCACCCGCAATTCAAGGCGCAGATCACGCTCTTCGCCCGGTTCGCCCTTGGTACATTGGCGCGGTGCGCGGTTAACACTGGATTTGAAATGAATATTGCCGAGGCCGCCGCGACCGCCTTTGGCGATTAGCAGTTTTGCACCGTCGACTTCGAGGTCAGCAATGATTTCGTTACTGTTAATGTCGGCGATCACCGTGCCGACAGGAACGTGCAGCGTAATATCCTTGCCCCCTTTGCCGTAGCAATCGCTGGAGCCGCCTTTCTCACCACTTGGCGCAATGAATTTGCGGGTATAACGGAATTCGATCAGGGTGTTGAGATTGCGGTCGGCAACCACGTAAACGCTACCGCCACGTCCGCCGTCTCCGCCATCCGGGCCACCTTCCGGCTCATATTTCTCGCGCCGGAACGAGGCGTTACCATTGCCGCCGTCACCAGCCGCTATAAAGATTTTCGCCTCGTCGATGAATTTCATGAAACCGTCTCTTTGCTGATTTTTACTGTTACGAATTAAAAGCCACAAATTAAAAAGCCCTACCGCAAGGATAGGGCTTTTTCTGCGGCCAAGTTACTGCGGCAGTATTCGGGAGCGACCTATGCTCAGGCAGCAGGAAGAATGCTGACTGTGCGACGGCGCTTTTCGCCTTTAACGGCAAACTGGACATGCCCTTCAATCAGCGCGAACAAGGTGTGATCCTTGCCCATGCCAACGTTTTCACCCGGGTGAAATTCGGTACCGCGCTGGCGAATGATGATATTGCCAGCAACTACCAGTTGACCGCCGTAGCGCTTGACGCCAAGGCGTTTCGATTCCGAATCGCGACCGTTACGGACACTGCCGCCTGCTTTTTTATGTGCCATGTGTCAGTTTCCTTTCGGTTAGGCCGAGATGCCGTCAATACGGATTTCGGTGTAGTTTTGGCGATGACCCTGATGCTTCTGATAATGCTTGCGACGACGCATTTTGAAGATCTTGATCTTGTCATGACGGCCTTGTGAAAGCACAGTTGCCTTGACCGAAGCACCGATAACAAGCGGTGCACCGATCTTGACCGATTCGCCCTCGCCAATCATGAGGATCTGGTCAATGGTGATTTCTGTGCCAACGTCTGCCGGTATCTGTTCTATTTTCAATTTTTCGCCGGCGACAACACGATATTGCTTGCCCCCAGTTTTTATGACCGCGTACATGTTGGACTCCAAAGAACTAAACAAAGTGAAACGAAGAGCCGCGCATTATACTTATTTTTCTTGCCAAGTCAAAGGGTTCGCCTGATTTCATGCGCCCAGTAAGGCAAAGCCTTGCTTGACGTTAATCAGGGCGGCGCCTAAGATTCACCGGTTTTTTTGCCAAGGCATGCCATCGTGAAGCTGGAACAGCTCTACAACCTGATCGGGCCGGATATGAAGGCGGTAGATGCGGTGATTCGTGTCCGTCTTCATTCAGATGTCGCCTTGGTGCGGCAAGTCGCCGAATACATCATTCAGAGCGGTGGCAAGCGCCTTCGCCCGGCGCTGGTGCTGCTCTCAGCCGGCGCCCTTGGCTATCGTGGCGCGCATCATCACGAACTGGCCGCCGTCGTTGAGTTTATTCACACCGCGACCTTGCTGCACGACGATGTCGTTGATGAATCGGATTTGCGGCGCGGCCGGCAAACGGCGAACGCGATGTTTGGCAACGCAGCCAGTGTGCTGGTCGGCGATTTTCTTTACTCGCGCGCGTTCCAGATGATGGTTGAAGTCGACGACATGCGCGTCATGCGCGTGCTCTCGGATGCCACCAATGTTATTGCCGAAGGCGAAGTCCTTCAGTTGATGAACTGCCACGACGCGGACGTCGATGAGTCGCGCTATCTGCAAGTTATTCGCTATAAAACGGCCAAATTGTTTGAAGCCGCAGCGCAGCTTGGCGCCATTATCGGTGGCGGATCGGAAGATATTGAGCGGAGCATGGCTGCCTATGGCATGCATTTGGGTACAGCCTTCCAGTTGATTGACGACGTGCTCGATTATTCTGGCGCTGAAGTCGAAACCGGCAAGCATCTCGGTGACGATCTGGCCGAAGGCAAACCCACGCTGCCACTGATCTACGTCATGCAGCACGGCACCGCTGACCAGGCGGCCTGTGTGCGGCGCGCCATCGAGAACGGCGGGCGCGACGACTTTCTTCTTGTGCTGGCTGCGATTCGCTCGACCGGAGCGCTTGAGCATGCAAAACAACAAGCCAAGCTGGAAGCAGATCGTGCCGCAGCCTCGCTCGACGCCTTGCCGGCTTCCCAATATAAAGATTCTTTGCTAGAATTATGCCTCTTCGCTGTTGCTAGAACCTTCTAGCAGCGTTGCTAACAGCGTCGTAGCTTCGGTCGGGGCGTAGCTCAGCCTGGTAGAGTACTGCGTTCGGGACGCAGGAGTCGGAGGTTCGAATCCTCTCGCCCCGACCACATAAATACGTTTATGG
>CAJBIL010000435.1 GCA_903953145.1 uncultured beta proteobacterium | reverse complement strand
GGTTTTTGGAATCTGTCGTTTGCTACGTTTCGACTATTTTCTTCCGGCCCTCGACGGTGCGCTGCGCAGTACGTTTACTACCCGTACTACCGCTACACCGGCCGTCATGACGAACGCCCCCGAAGCCATTGCTGGCGCGGCGTGTGCTGCTAATGCGTGGTCGTCAAAAGAAAACATGGTCGTAGAATCAAAGCCAAAACAACGAATGCGCATTAGAAACGAGCGCCGGGGAAAATGCAAGCCTCACGAAAGGTTTTTCCTTGCACTCCTTTATAATTCGCCATGACCCAAATTACCCCCCCCGCGTCTGCTGACGCCAGCACCAACCCCTCATTCAACGAACTGCCGCTCTCCCCGGCGATGCAGGCCAACCTGCAACAGCTTGGCTATCTCACGATGACGCCGATTCAAGCGGCCAGTCTGCCGATTGCGCTGGCCGGGCATGACCTGATCGCGCAGGCGAAAACCGGCAGTGGTAAAACGGCGGCCTTCGCGCTGGCCTTGCTCACCAAGCTCAACCCGCGCAACTTTGGCGTGCAGGCCATGGTGCTCTGCCCGACGCGTGAGCTGGCTGATCAGGTCACGCAGGAAATCCGCCGGCTGGCGCGCGCCGAAGACAACATCAAGATCCTGACGCTGTGCGGCGGCGCGACGATGCGGCCGCAGATTTCCAGCCTTGAGCATGGCGCGCATATTGTGGTCGGCACACCGGGGCGGATCATGGATCACCTTGAGCGCGGCAGCCTGAATCTCAACGCGCTGAACACGCTGGTGCTCGACGAGGCCGACCGCATGCTCGACATGGGGTTTTTCGACGACATCGCCAAGGTCGCCCGCGCCTGCCCGAAAGAACGCCAGACGCTGCTCTTCTCGGCGACGTACCCGGAAGGCATCGCCAAACTCAGCCAGCAGTTTTTGCGCAAGCCGCAGGAAGTAACGCTGACCGAACAGCACACGGCGACCAAGATTCGCCAGCGTTTTTACGAAGTGAGCAGGGAACAGCGCCTGAACGCTGTCGGGCAGTTGCTCAATCACTTTCGCCCGGTCAGCACCATCGCCTTCTGCAATACCCGCCAGCAATGCCGCGACCTGCTCGACGTGCTGCATAAACAGGGCTTCAACGCGCTGACGCTGCATGGCGAACTGGAGCAGCGCGAGCGCGATCAGGTGCTGGTGCAGTTCGCCAACCGCAGTTGCTCGGTGCTGGTCGCCACCGATGTGGCCGCACGCGGGCTGGATATTGCCCAGCTTGAAGCGGTGATCAACGTCGACATCACCTTCGAGCCGGAGGTGCACATTCACCGCATCGGCCGTACCGGCCGTGTTGATCAGGAAGGCTGGGCATTGAGCCTCGCCAGCGGCAACGAGATGGACCGCGTAATGGCGATCGAGAAGCTGCATGGCATGCAAGCAGAATGGCACCCGTTAAGCGAGCTAACGCCGACCGGCACCGATGTCCTGATGCCACCGATGGTCACGCTACAGATTCTCGGCGGCCGCAAGGAGAAAATCCGCGCCGGTGACGTGCTCGGCGCACTGACGAAAGACGCCGGCTTCACCAAGGAACAGATCGGCAAAATCAACGTCACGGAATTTTCAACCTACGTCGCTGTCGAACGCAAGATCGCCCGTGAAGCACTGCGCAAATTGAACGAGGGCAAGGTAAAAGGTAAACGCGTGAAGGTTTATTTTCTGCACGAAAGACTCGCGAGCGCTTGAGGCTGCTTCATTCAAGCAATCGATCAAGCCCACTGCCCTGCAAGGCGCATGGAATGGCGTTCTAGCAACCCCACCCTCTGGAGAAGCGCTTATTCATTGGCTCTCCAGAGAGAGAGTTGCAAAAATTCTAAGCGCCATACGCTTTCAGTGCTGATCGCTAGCCACGGGGTTACATACCGTCACGAAAATCTTGTACAAGCGCAACAGACAGACTTTACCGCCGTGCCTAGAATGATTTCATTGCTTCAGCGTTCCCCCCGCTAGCAATGTTTGACCCTCCTGATACCCATCCCCGACGATGGGTTTTGAATCCCGCGCCGATTAAGGTGCGGGATTTTTTTCGTTGGTTTCCGGCAAAGCAGCAGGATTGGCAATCATGCGAACTTCACGCTGCGGGAAGGGTATTTCAATGGCGTGATCACGGAATGCACGCCAGATGGCCAGATGAATCTCGGAACGAACGCCGCCCGTACCTTCCTCCGGGTCGTTAATCCAGAAACCCAGTTCGAGATTGATTCCACTATCAGCGAACATCGTCAGCAAGGCCTTCGGCGCTGGATCGGGAAGCACTCTGGGTTGCTGGCAAGCGATTTCCTCCATCACACGAATGGCCAGTTCAAGATCGCTGTTGTAAGCCACTTGCACGGGGATGGCGATGCGCACACGGGTATCGGTGAACGACTGATTGCGGATGATATTACTCACCAGATATTCGTTAGGAATGATGACTTCAGTGCCGGACAGCGTTTTCAGCACGGTGTAGCGCGTGGTGATCTGCGTGACCACCCCGGTGGTTGTCGGGTCGACAGCCACCACATTGCCAATGCGAATTGAGCGGTCAAGCAACAGAATAAAACCGCTAACGTAGTTGCTGGCGATTTTCTGCAAGCCGAAGCCAAGGCCGACCGCGAGTGCGCCGCCAAAAACCGACAGGGCCGTAATGTCGATGCCGACCATTGAGAGACTGAGCAGGACGGCGAATACAGAAAGTAGCGCCTTGGCAACCCGCCCAAGCACGGCGCGCAGATTCAAATCCAGGTGTTCGGCGGTCAGCAAGCGCGCTTCGATCACACCAGCAGCCCAGAGGGCGATCAAAAGGGTGGCGAGAATGGTCAACGTTGCCGTCAGCAGGGTCCACAAATCCAGACGCTGCTTGCCAACATGGAAACTGACCTGCTCAAGCATCTCGATTAATGGCTCGGAAAGCCCGGTGATATAGAGCGCCAGGCAAACCCAGATACTCATTGCGACAAAACGCTCGGAGGTTGCCAACCAACCACTCGGTGAAAAGGCACGGCGCAGCACATAAAGCGTTGCCCGCACCAACGCCATCGAGAGCAGCAACGGAACCGCCAGATCAAGCAGGCTGACGTGCCCCCACTGCCCGTATTTCAGGATTTTGCGCAGCACTAAAACGAATACAAGCGACAGCAAGGGGAAGGCAACGCGTTTCAGTCCGTCGGCGCCAAATGTCTGTAATGCACTCCGGTCCGCGTGCGGATGTGCCCTGTCATGCTGGTTAAAGCGCCTTGACAACCACCAGCCTGCGGCAATACTTAACGCAAGCCCCAGTGCCTGCCAGAAGAAATCAGGATGCTGGAAATCGCGCAACAACTCATGAAGCAGCGCGAACATCTGCTTTTCGTTCATTGACGTTCCATGACCGCAGCAAAGAAGCCATCGGTACCGTGACGATGCGGCAACAACCGCAGGCGTTCACCGCAATTGATCGAAATTTCCTGCTTAGCAAACACCTCCTCGGCTGAAAGTGCAACAAAGGCTGGATGCGCTGCGAGGAAGGCATTGACGACTGCGTCGTTCTCCGCGTCAAGCAGGCTGCAAGTGGCATAAACCAGCCGCCCCCCCTTTTTAACGAGGCCGGAGGCTGCGGCGAGAATAGCGCCCTGCTTGGCTGTCAATTCAGCGACGCTGTCCGGCGTTTGCCGCCACTTCAGATCGGGATTGCGGCGCAGGGTACCGAGGCCGGAACACGGTGCATCAACCAGCACGCGGTCAAGCTTGCCGGCCAACCGCTTGATCTTGATGTCGTTTTCAGACTCGATACGCACCGGATGCACATTCGACAGACCCGAGCGCGCCAGGCGCGGCTTCAGCTTCGCCAGGCGCTTCTCGGCCACATCAAAGGCATAGAGCCGGCCTTGCGAGCGCATCATGGCGCCCAGTAACAGGGTTTTACCGCCAGCACCCGCGCAGAAATCGGCCACCATCTCGCCACGCTTTGGTTGCAGCAAAAACCCGAGCAACTGGCTACCTTCGTCCTGCACCTCGATCCGCCCGTCAATAAACAGGGGGTATTTCGAAAGCGCCGGTTTGCCGACGAGGCGGATACCAATCGGTGAATAAGGACACGCCTCGGCGGCCAGGCCATCGGCCAGCAAACGCGCCAGAACATCTCTCGACTCTGCTTTCAGCAAATTGACGCGCAAATCAAGTGGTGCGGACTGATTAAGTCCCACCGCCAAAGCCTGTACTTCTGTCTCGCCAAACTGCACGACGAGGGCTTCATAGAGCCAATCCGGCAGATCGCAGCGGACGGCTGGCTGCAAATCTTCCAGCTTGATTGCCTTGGCCTGGGCCAGCCATTTGCCTTCAACCTCGTTCAGTACCACATCAAGCTCTCGCCGGTTGAGCCCTTGCACGCAGGCCAGTGCAGCCAGCAGCAGGCGCCGCGAGGTTACATCGTCACCACAACGCGCCGACAGGGAGCGTTTGCGGCGCAATACAGTGAACACGGTTTCGGCAACGAAGCCACGATCGGCATGGCCAAGCTCGCGGTTTTGGCGGAAATAGCGCGAAACCACCATATCGGCGGGAAAAGTCGAGCGTAGTAGTTCGGAAAGAACAGCTTCAGTGTGGGCAAACAGGGCGGGGGTAAAACGCATTAGTCTTTACTCAGTCGGATTTCGGTGGCGACCTGGACAAAGCTGTCACCCTGTCGATCGGTATGGCGGATTTTAACCGGTAGCAGCAAATAGTCGTAAGCAAGCCACAGTTCGGTCGTGTTGTCGCCCGGCGCACGCAAGTGCAAGGTGCGGAATTTCCCGGCCGGAACTTCGATTTCTTCATCGCCAAGTGGCTCGATGCGATAGTTTTCGTACTTTTTCCCGGTGGCAATTGGCAAGTTGCTGGCGACATCGGCATGGGGCAGAAAACCCAGCTGATAGTGAAACGAGAGTAAGTCCTGTGCGCCGTGATCCAACAGTTGCGCAGCGCCATTGCCGATTTTGACTGTCATCTGCGCCCAGTCAAACTGCGCTTTCTCACTGGTTTCGCTACCGCCGCGTCGAATCATGAAACTGTCCGGCTGCAAGCCTTCGTCGGTCAAATGCCCCCGACTTTCCAGTTCAATCCGTAGTGGCTTGAACAGCGCTGCCAGCCCGCTGGTTTCGGTAACGGACGTAATGCGGTAGGCGCCATCAACAACGGCCCAGTCATGCGTTGAATCTCCAACGGCAAAGCCCTGATCCCCCCGATCAACACGGTAGCGGATCATCCCGCGTGCCGGCAGTCTGGATTCTTTCGGCGCGGCCTCCGTGACAACGGACTCGCCTGAACTGGCAACCTCGGCAACCGGCGCAGTGCTGACCGATGAAGGCTCGGGCGTGCTCAAGACGGGTGCTGCAGTTGCCACCGGATCAACATGCGGCAGAACATGCTTCGGCCGGGGCGCTGCTTTTTGTACTGGCTTTGCGGGCGGTGGGCTTGGCTTTGGCAACGGCTGGAGTTCTGCAACGATTGCCGGCGGCTCGGGCGCGGTCGACAAATCGACATTCGGCCCGAACAAAGCCAGTGCGTGCGCACCAAGCGAGGCAGCAAACGCGATGATCAGCGCGAAAGGCATGGCGCGCTTGCGGCGATTACAGCGCGACCGGGGCAATCAGCAAGCCTGCCGCATCCTGCGCTACGTCAAGTACGACTCGCCCGTCAGCCAGACGCAACCGACCCTCGGCAAACCAGCGCACGGCCATTGGATAGACCTGATGCTCCTGTGCCAGAACGCGGGCAGCCAGCCCGGCTTCGTCGTCACCATCAAGCACCGGCACTGCCGCCTGCACGATAACCGGGCCGTGGTCGAGCGTTGGCGTGACAAAGTGCACCGTGCAACCATGAATCCGCACGCCCGCCTCCAGTGCCCGGCGATGGGTATGGAGACCGGGAAACGATGGCAACAGGGAAGGATGAATATTCATCAGGCGCCCGGCAAAATGCTGGACAAAGCCATCCGTCAGAATTCGCATGAATCCGGCCAGCACGACGAGATCTGGCGCCAGTTGATCAATCGCTGCCGCCATCGCTGTATCAAAAGCTTCGCGGTCAGCAAACTGCTGATGATCCACCACGCACGTCGGCACGCCATGCGCTGCGGCCATTACCAGCCCCTGCGCATCCGGCCGGTTGGAGATTACACCGGCAATACGCACCGGTAATTTCCCGCTGGCCACCGCCGATAATAGCGAAGCCATATTGCTGCCCCGACCGGAGATCAGGATAACGATGGATTTTTCGGCCGATTTTTTTTCAAGACTCATCTGAACCCCAGCGCACTGATTGGCAAGAAGACCGCCGTTGCGACACTCTGCGAAAAGCGGGTAATTGCGCGACCGTTTTTGTCCGCCACAATTTTGGAGAGGAAATCCAGCAGGCCGATTGCCCGCCCGAATTCGCGCTCGAAACTCAGATTCGGGTTGTTCGGATCCCACTCGTTGGAGAGTAAAACCAGCTCCCCATTGCCGTTTCGCGATGAAGCCAGTTTCCAGATGGCGATCTCGAGGTTGCGCGCACAATTGTAGAGTTTCTGCTCATCAAGGCTGTCCAGCATATAAAAGTCATCCTTGTTCTCGAAGGTGGCGTAGACCATCCCGAGCAGTCCGGCCATCAGCGCCAGCACGCGATCCCCCTGATAATTGGCATTGAAGGCATGCATTGCAGCAGCGCCTTCGCGGCGCCCTTCAAGTTCGGTGAAATCCAAACGTCCGGAGAACAAACGCTCAAGCGCGGCTTCGAGACTCGGCCGGCCGGACTTTTTCAATTCACGGGGATTACGCTTGTAGAGCTTTTCGGCAATCCGGCGCAGGCCGCTAACCACTTCAGCGCGGCTGGTATCAACAACGCGATCAATTTCGCTCTTGGCGATATAGCGCGGATCAAAGCGGTTTTCTTTCTGCCCGCCAGCACCAACGCGGGTTGCGCAGGCAGTCTGCAAGAGCAGGGTCAGCGCGAGGAGAAAGGCGACAAAACGATTTGTAGCCATGCCGGATGATCACTCACTGACCGCGCCGGTGCTGTAGCCAGCCGACGAATACGGGAATAAAGGAAATACCGATGATCGCCAGAATGACCAGTGTCAGGTTCTGCTGAATCCACGGCAGATTGCCGAACCAGTAACCGGCCAGCGTCAACGAACCAACCCAGCCAATACCACCCGCGAGGTTAAACAAGGTAAAGCGTGCATAAGTCATCGCACCGATACCGGCGACAAACGGGGCGAAGGTGCGGAAAAGAGGCAGGAAGCGCGAAATGATCAGCGTCTTGCCGCCGTGTTTCTCGTAAAAAGCGTGCGTTTTCTCAAGCGCTGCTTTATTGAAAAACCGGGAATTTTCCCACTGGAAAACCTTGGGCCCGAAATACCGGCCAATCTGATAATTGAGCATGTTGCCGAGCACAGCAGCACTGGTCAGCACAAGAAAGAGAATGGTGATATCCATGCCACCGAGCGCGGCGAGTGTACCGGCTACGAAGAGCAAGGAGTCACCAGGCAGGAAAGGGGTTACGACAAAACCGGTTTCGCTGAAGATGATCACAAACAGAATGGCGTAGATCCAAGGCCCGTATTGCTGCACCAGCAAGGCGAGATGCTTGTCGAGGTGCAAAACGATATCGAGAAAGCTGGCGAGATATTCCATGGGGCAGATGGGCGATAGCAACAAAGGCTGCGATTCTACCGGAAGCCGCACCGGTATAATTGGGCGATGCTCGAAACGCCAACACCCCCTCGCTCGATTCATCTCCTGCCCGACCTGCTGATCAGCCAGATTGCGGCCGGCGAAGTCGTTGAACGCCCGGCCTCGGTACTCAAGGAACTCCTTGAGAATGCACTCGATGCCGGCAGCACGGCGATCCAGATCCAGCTCGAAGAAGGCGGCGTCAAACTGATCCGCGTAACCGACGATGGCTGCGGCATCGCGAGGGATGAGCTCGCGCTGGCGCTCACCCGCCATGCCACCTCGAAAATCGCTTCGCTGGATGATCTGGAGCGCGTTGCCACACTGGGCTTTCGGGGTGAAGCACTGGCCTCGGTGGCCTCGGTGGCGCGCGTTACGCTGACCAGCCGCCAAGGTGGCTCTGCACACGCCTGGCGGCTCAACGCCGAAGCCGGTACGGCGCCCGAACCCGCCGCCCTCCTCGCCGGCACCGTCGTCGAAATGCGCGACCTCTACTACAACACCCCGGCGCGCCGGAAATTCCTTAAATCCGAAGGCACCGAGTTTGCCCATTGCGCCGAAGCCGTCAAACGCGTTGCGCTGGCGCATCCTGCGGTGGCTTTTACCTTGAGCCACAATGGCCGCGTCAGCCTGCACCTGACCCAAAGCGATGCACGCGGACGAGCCGGCGCCATCCTCGGTGACGACTTTCTTGCCGAATCACGCACCGTAGAGACTGGCATAGACTCCGGCATCGGCCCCGGCATCCGCGTTTTCGGCCAGTGCGCCCTGCCCGCCCATTCCCGCGCCCGCAGCGACGCCCAGTATTGCTACGTCAACGGCCGCTTCGTGCGCGACAAGCTACTCAGCCACGCCCTGCGCGAGGCCTATCAAGACATGCTGCACGGCAGTCGCTTCCCGGCCTACTGCGTTTTTCTTGAAATCGACCCGGGGACGGTTGACGTGAACGTTCATCCGGCCAAAACCGAAGTACGCTTCCGCGACGGGCGCGCTGTGCATCAATTTGTTTTTCACGCCGTACAACGCACGCTGTCCAGCGCGATGTCT
>CAJBIL010000434.1 GCA_903953145.1 uncultured beta proteobacterium | reverse complement strand
GGCGCGAGGAATCCACACATGAAACTGAAAACCAAAATCTGGCTGTTACTGGGCATCGTCATGAGCGTCGTGCTCATCACCGACCTCGCCTTCACCTACCGGAAACTCGCCGACGAGCTGCGAATCGCCACCGAATTCGACGCACGGACGGTTTACGGCTTCATGATGGCGACGCGCCGGGTCTATCAAAAGCAGTTTGTCGAAAGCGAGCTGCCGATCAACGACAAGACCATTGGCTTCCTGCCCGCCCATTCGTTTTCACGCATCTCGAAGGATTTTGCCAACTGGAATCAGAGCGGCATCATCTTCAACAACGTTTCGGATATCCCGCGTAATCCCGGCAATCAGGCCGACCGCTTCGAGCTGGAAGACATGGCCTGGTTCCGCAATGATCAAAACCAGCCCAAAGCAACCGAGCGCCTGCGTAATATCGTCAATGATCAAGGCATCAACTACCTGCTGTACACCGCGCCGATTCTGATCGAACGCACCTGCCTGCGCTGCCACGGCAACCGCGAGGACGCCCCGACGAGCATTCGTGATGAATACCCGACCGCCTATGGCTACAAGGAAGGCGAGTTGCGCGGCCTGGTCAGCATCCGGATACCGACGGCAACCTTTGACGCGCGCCTGTTTCGCGTGTGGAGCGGGCAACTGATGAAAAGCCTGTTCGGCTATGCCCTGCTCTTTCTCGCACTGAGCTTTTTCCTCGACCGGTTGGTCACGCGCCGGCTGGCCCGCCTCAAAACTGCGGCCGACCAGATTGCTGCCGGGCAATACGAGGCACGCGTCGCCAAAGAGGATGCTGTCGACGAAATCGCCGGCCTCGGTGCAACCTTCAACCAGATGGCCGAAGCCGTGCAAACCCGGGAGCAGACACTGCGCAAGCTGTCGCAGGCAGTCGAGCAAAGCCCGGAGAGCGTGATCATTACCGACGTTGACGGGCACATCGAATACGTCAACGCCAGCTTTGTCGCCAAATCCGGCTACTCGCGTGAAGAAGTCATGGGCACCAAGGCGCCGGCATTCCGCCGTGGCGACAACAGGATGCCGCGTGACCTGCTCGACACGCTGTTCGCCGTCCTCAACGAAGGCCACGTCTGGCAGGGGGAATTATCCTGCACGCACAAGGACGGCAACGAACACCCCGAATTTGTCAGCATCTCGCCGGTGCGCGCTGCCGACGGGCAGATCAGCCATTACCTGATGGTGCGCCAGGATCTCTCGGCGCAAAAGCTCAGTGAAGCCAAGATCCAGCGCCTTGCTTTCTTCGACGGCCTGACCGACCTCCCCAACCACACCCTGATGATGGATCGCCTGACGCAGACGCTGGCCACCGGCCGCCGCTTGCAGCATCAGGAAGCGCTGCTCCTGATCAACATCGACCGCTTCAAGAACATCAACGATGCGCGTGGCCACGCCCTTGGCGACCAGCTGCTCAAAGCCCTGGCCAGGCGCCTGGCCGACCAGCTGCGCGAAGGCGACACCCTGGCGCGGATGACAGCCGACGAATTCGCCATTCTCCTGCCGGACAGCGACAACAGCGCCGAGCAAACCAGCCGCCACGCGCTCGCAATGGCCGACAAGGTGCACACCGCCCTGCTCGCGCCGCTCTCGATCGAAGGCGAAACCTTCACCGTCACGGCCAGCATCGGCATCACCCTGTTCCCCGAAACACCGGCGGAAACGCCCGACCACATCCTGCGCCGGGCCGATAACGCCCTGCACCGCGCCAAGGATGGCGGCGGCAACCACACGGCGCTCTTTGCCTCCGATATGGGTGAGTTGGCTGAAAAACGCTTCCAGCTCGAACGCGAGCTGCGCCTGGCCATCCCGGCTGGCGAATTGCGCCTTTATCTGCAACCGCAACTCACCGCACAAGGCGAATTGTCCGGTGCCGAAGTGCTGGTGCGCTGGCAGCATCCGGTGCGCGGCCTGGTGCCGCCGAGTGCCTTCATCCCGGTCGCCGAGGAGTCTGATCTGATTGTTGACCTGGGCATCTGGGTGTTTACCGAAGCCTGCCGCCTGATGGCGCAGCAGGATCAGGCCGGCCGACCGTTGCACCTCTCGGTCAACCTCAGCCCGCGCCACTTCCGGCAAAAAAACTTTACGCCCTGGCTGCGTGAGCTGATCGCCACCACCGGCGCCGACCCGACGCACCTCATGCTTGAAGTCACCGAAGGGCTGATGATCGACAACATCGGCGATGTCGTCGCCAAAATGAGCGAGCTGACCGCCATGGGCTTCAATTTCTCGCTCGACGATTTCGGCACCGGCTACTCATCGCTGGCCTACCTCAAGCGCCTGCCAATCCACGAGCTGAAGATCGACAAGAGCTTCGTCCAGGACGCCCCGACCGACCCCGACGACGCCGCACTGGTCGAAACCATCCTCGCCGTTGCCCAGCACATGCACCTCAAAGTCGTCGCCGAAGGCGTCGAAACCGAAGCGCAAGCCGCCTTCCTCAACGCCCGCGCCAAAGTCATCCACCAAGGCTACCTCTACGGCCGCCCCGAGCCGGCAGAAACCTGGATTGCGCGCTGGGCGGAGAATAAATAGTCAAAGAGCCGCTGCCCTGCGGGGCGCATGGAATGGCGTTCTAGCACATGCACTTGCTGAAGAGTGGCGTATTTATTGGGCTTCACGCCACTGGATGAAAGTTATAATATTGTTATAACTTTAGACGGGGGAGCGCGATGCTCACGACGTTACGCAAGGTAGGGAATTCGCGGGGGGTAATTATTCCTGCCGCGTTGCTGTTGGAATGCCAGATTGATGGCGCGGTAGAAATGACCGTTGAGGCCGGGCGGCTAGTGATTACGCCCGTACATGCGCCGCGTGCCGGGTGGTTTGATGGCTACCGGGCGGATGGCGATATCGACGCCTGGAAAGGTCTCCCGATCGATGATGGCTGCGAGGATTGGGCGTGGTGAAAGCTGAGGTGAAGGCTGAGGCGAAAATCCAGCGCGGCGAGGTGTATTGGGTCAACCTCGACCCGACAGTGGGTGCCGAGATCAAAAAGACGTGCCCCTGTCTCGTGGTGTCGCCTGATGACATGAATGCGGTCTTGCCGCGCGTGATCGTCGCGCCACTAACCAGTAAAGGGCAACCGCTCGGGTGTCGCCCGGAAGTCGTGGTCGGCGGCAAAACGGGGCGCGTGCTGCTTGATCAAATCCGTTGCGTCGACAAAATTCGCCTGACCAAGAAACTAGGCGAGGTCGACGCTGCCCAATGGCATAGCATACTGCTGGAGATGCTAGGCTAGCGCCGCGTCGATCTTTTGCTTAATGTGCGTTAATGAAAGACCTGACCCCCAAAACAGAGTTTCAAGCTTCAATTTTCTTCAACCACCCACAAGGGAGTAGCAAATGATCGTTCGAAAAATCGTATTGGCATTTTTCTGTTTGGTAGCAATTCCGGCACTAGCTGCGTCATCGTTACCGCCGAAAATGGAAGGGCAAAGGCATACCAATGGTGGCCGCACCAACAAAGTAGAGGCTGAGCTAATCCAAATGGAAAGCCCCAACACAGCCAAGATCAAGGCAACGTATTGGGATGGCTGCACCCGTTCTGGAGAAACCAGCGCCGAGTTCAAAGATGATGCCTGGCAATTCACTATTCCCGGTGGCGGAAAGTGCGACGATGTCATCGTGGTCGTGCGCCCAGTCGACGGAAAAAACCGGCTGGAGGGTGAATTCAAAACTGGCAAGTGGAATGGTTCCATTTATTTCGAGTGGTAATCATGCGTTAATGAAAGACCTGACCCTAAGTTTCTACATGCACAGCGAATCGCCGGCGATCCATGCGATTGCGCTAGCGCTGTTCAGCCATCCGGAGATGGTAAACAACCTCG
>CAJBIL010000433.1 GCA_903953145.1 uncultured beta proteobacterium | reverse complement strand
GCTCTCGGCCAGCGTCGATTCGATCACCCTCGACAACCTGCGGGTGCGCGACTCGAACGGGCTCAATTTCGAATTTCGCCGCATCGTGCATCCACTCGCAGAAGTCTCCGCCTTCGCGCAACTCTCCCGACTCGACTACCCGCGCGACCCCTTCCGCGATGCCGACCGCGAGGTCTATGGCGTCGCCGTCAATCCGGTCGCCTTCGGCAAACGCCTGTTCAACCTGCCGCCGGTGGCGAGCATCTACTGGGGCAGCGAGCGGCCGACGGCGGTGGGGGTCGGGCATCTTGGCTATAGCCTGAGCGGGATACGCTTCGCAGCGTTCGCGCTGTTCGACCCCCGGCTCTCGCTGTTTGCCGGCCTGAGTCACGAGCGCAGGCTGTACGGCGCGCCTGATCCCCTGTTTGCGGTTACCCGGCTCGACAAGCAGACCGATTTCAGCGCGGGACTGATCTATGGGCTGAACAAGGAGTGGTCATTTACGCCGGTGATCAGTTACACCGATACTCGCTCGTCGCTGGAGGTGTTCAAGTACCAGCGGACAGCGGTAACCGCAACGCTGCGCTATCAGTTCTAGGAGCTTGCGATGAGGCAACTTTTCCATCTTTTCGGCATTATTGGATTCTTGGCACTGCTGAGCGGTTGCGGTACCCCGTATTATTTCCTCACGACTGACAAAGGCTCAGAGTTCAGGCCGAAGGCCGATGGCGCCGCGGTTACCGAAGGGGCGAGCGCTACGATCGATGGGCTGCATCTCGCCTACGCACAGCGTGACATCGGTGGCGGTATCTACGGTCCGGGCAAGGCTCTATTTGCCGGTCCGCTGCTCAGAACTTTCACGATGGATGGGTCTTTAAGCCGCCGACCCCCTCCGACTCCAGCGCCGGGATTCTTTGATTTGAGTTTGCCCGAATACCAGCGGTATGTCGGCAGCGCCGGTCTTGATCCGATTATCAGTTGGGGCAACTGGTTTAACGTCGAAGCGGCGTTGGGCTCGCGTGATAGTTTGATTCGTGTCGATGGCGTAAGGGATTTTCATGACAAAACATTCTTACCCGGGGCCAATGTTGGATCGTTTTACTATGTGTTGGGCGTCCCGACCCCCGTATTGCCGCAACAGGGCACAGCGGTCTATCGCACGATTGGCGGCGGACAGACTTCGATTCGGGATTCAACAAACACTGATGATAAGTTCGTAGATCGGGGTTCGGTTTCCGGGCGTTTGGGCGTTACATGGGGTACTGCTGCACCTAAAATTGGGCTCGACATCAATTCATATTCGGCCAGTGTTGGTCACATTATTATTCGAACGACGGGCGGCATAGAAAATACAACGTCTTCGGAGCTCTCCATGCGGCCCGGCACAGCAACTTTTGCGGGGGCTGGAATTCCGGTGACCTTGCCCAATATGTCGGCTTCAACTACCGTAAGCGTCGATGGTTTTTTTGCCGGGGCAACGGCAGAGCGTGCTGGACTGGCCTATTGGGATGCCAATTCTAACTTCGCCGGCAACGCGGTTTTTGCACTATCTTCACTCGACGTGGGCGCACCGGGCGGCGGCGGTGGTGGTGGCGCTTTCACAGCTTCCCTTGACACCTCGTCCCTGCCGCTGGCCATGGTGTACGCCGGACCTGCCGGCGGCCTGATCGACCAATCGACCGATGTCACTGCAATAACGCAGGACGGCACGACGGGTCTGATCACCAGCTATACCAAAACCGGAATCGACACCTACGTCAAAAACACGGCCCAGGGCGCCGACGTG
>CAJBIL010000432.1 GCA_903953145.1 uncultured beta proteobacterium | reverse complement strand
GGGTACGGCAAACGCCTGTTCATGCCTGTCTCGGTACTGGATTTATATTTCCCTAATTGCAGCACCAAACCACGTTGCGAGGCATCAACAATGTAAAAACCGCTACCCAGCCAAACAGCAACGACCAGTGCCAGCAACAACCCGATACCACCACCAAGAAATTTAGGATTGAACTCCATGGGGGGGCGATTACTCCCCCCGCCATCGTTACCGCCATTATTGCCGCCACGTTTTTTTTCAAACATGCCGGATAAACGGCGATTAAAATCGCGCCATAATTCTTCGAGGTCTGGTGGGCCCTGATTCGGGCGCTTGCCACCACCGCTATCATTGCCGCGGTTGCCCCATTGCGGGTCATTGAGCGACATGAGTACTCCAATGCTTGCGATCATAGGAAAGAACCTGAGTCCAGAAGAGTGTTGGGGGTTAACGAAATTTCGTCAATCAGTTGCAGGTGATGCATCATGCTTGATTTTTCAAGAGCCAATTCAGTTAGTGCATTACGCAGCAATGGCAAGCCTTCAGCACTTTTGGCGCTAACTCGAACGCGCTGGATTCTACCATATTCGTCGCGCTCAACAGCGGAAGGGAGACCCGTCAAGTCAAGCTTGTTTAGCACAAGAATCTGCGGTACCGCACTGGCGCCAATCTCTTCGAGCACCTTGTTTACTTCAGCAACCTGATCATTACGCGCCGTACTTGCCGAATCAACAACATGCAAAAGCAAGTCAGCCTGCGCTGTAGCCTCAAGTGTCGCGTGAAAAGCAGCAATCAGTTCGTGCGGGAGATCACGGATAAAGCCAACGGTATCTGAAATCACGATATTTCCAGCTTCACCCAGCCACAGTTTTCTCGAAGTTGTATCAAGTGTCGCAAACAACTTGTCGGCCGCATAAACGCCGGCGTGCGTCAAAGCATTGAACAAGGTTGATTTGCCAGCATTAGTGTACCCAACCAGAGAAACGTTCAATACTTCACCGCGCACTCTCGATTTGCGCTGCACACCACGCTGACGCTCAACTCTGCCGAGGCGCTCCTTGAGAAGCTTTACCCGTTTACCAAGCAACCGACGATCGGTTTCCAGCTGTGTTTCGCCTGGCCCACGCAAACCAATACCACCCTTTTGCCGCTCAAGGTGAGTCCACCCCCGCACCAGACGGGTCGCAAGATGGCCAAGCTGTGCAAGTTCAACCTGCAACTTACCCTCCGCACTCTTTGCACGTTGCGCGAAAATATCAAGAATAAGGCTTGTTCGATCAATCACGCGACATTGCAGCGTGCGTTCCAGATTGCGCTCCTGAGCGGGCGATAGCTCGTGATTGAAGATGACCAGATCGGCTTCGTGAGCAGATATCTGGGCAGCGACTTCCTGCACTTTACCCTTGCCCGCATAGGTCGCAGGATCAGGGCTATGCCGAGGTCCGTATACTTCGGCACAAACAGAAGCACCTGCCGATCCGGCTAACAGGCGTACCTCTTCCAACTGTTCGGCAATGTCATCGTGGCCGAAGTCAAGCTGAACGATCACCGCACGCTCACCAGATGCAGGGCGTTCAAGCACGGAAAGGCTTTACGGGAAGATGAAACAAATCGGTGATTTCAAAAGACAGGGCAGGAATTTCGAATTGATACGGCCCGCCGCTAATGCGACAGGCCGTTAAAAAAACCAAAACAACAATCTGTAATTACCCTTCGCTACCATCGTCCTGCTGAATATTAACGGGCCGTGCAGGAACGACCGTTGAAATGGCGTGCTTATAAACCATTTGAGTGACCGTATTTTTGAGCAACACAACATACTGATCGAAAGACTCGACCTGGCCCTGCAACTTGATGCCATTGACCAGATAAATAGAGACGGGCACATGCTCACGGCGCAGCGTGTTTAGAAACGGGTCTTGTAACAGTTGCCCTTTATTACTCATGGTTCAAACTCCATGTTTCGTTGTGTGGTTGGCTGATTAGCATAATTGATTTTTCAACGCTTTGCCATAGCACCTGCAAAAGCAGAAAAGAAAATTCAGGCACGGCCCGACTTGGGTCTAGGCGTTTTCCTACCAACAGATTTTGCCCCTCTTTCTGACTTAACTGCCGGCTTTGCAGCAGCACCTAATTTGGGCTTTGGTTTAGTTTTGGGCTTTTGAGCAAGCTCAGTCCGCGACAAAGGCTTTGGTTTTGGCGAACGCCTGTTTTGCTCGGGCGCCTTCCGGTCGGCAAATGGATTGTGCGAAACGTTGAACTGGATTCGTAGCGGGGTTCCCTGCAACTTGAACACATCACGGAAGGTGTGCTCCAGATAGCGACGATAGGAATCAGGCACTTTCTCAAGCGCGTTACCGTGAATGACAATAAGCGGTGGATTACGCCCGCCCTGATGCGCATAGCGCAGTTTCGGGCGGAAGATACCACTGCGGGGCGGCGTTTGTTTAGCCACTGCGTCAATCAACGCGCGCGTCAGTTGCGGTGTCGACAGATCAGCAGTAGCCGCCTTGTATGCGGCATCGACTGAACGGAAAATCGGCTCGAGTCCTTGCCCCTTCAGTGCCGAGACATAGTGGAACTTGGCAAAATCGAGAAATTTCAGCTTGCGCTCAAGATCAGCCTTGAGCTGGTCGCGCACATAGGGATCAAGACCGTCCCATTTATTCACGGCCACGACCAGCGCCCGGCCTGACTCAACGACAAAACCGGCGATATGCGCATCCTGATCGGAAATGTCCGCCCGCGCATCAAGCACAAGCACGACCACATTGGCATCTTCAATCGACTGCAAAGTTTTGATCACCGAAAATTTTTCGATAGTCTCAAAAACATTGCCCTTGCGTCGCAACCCTGCCGTATCAATCAGCGTGTAGTGTTTCCCGCCACGCTCAAAGTCGATGTAGATTGCATCGCGTGTAGTACCCGGCTGGTCAAAAGCGATAACACGCTCTTCACCGATCAGCGCATTGATCATGGTGCTCTTGCCCACATTGGGGCGCCCCACAATCGCCACCTTCAACTCATCGGTTTCGTCATGAGCGGCTACCGGATCGGGATAGGGTTCGAGCACCAGTTCCATCACACTTCGCACACCTTCGCCGTGCGCCGCTGAAATACAGTACGGTTCGCCAAGGCCAAGTTCATGGAAATCAGCTACCACAACGCCATGCTGCATACCCTCAGCTTTATTGACTGCGACAAAAACCGGGCGAGCTGCCTTGCGCAGTTTGTTGGCGATGTCCTTATCCAGTGCGGTGATGCCGGTACGGCCATCAACAACGAAAACGATAGCATCAGCCTCAACAATTGCCTGCTCCGTCTGGCGGGCCATTTCGTGCATGATGCCGTCTTTGGCCAGCGGCTCGAAACCACCGGTATCAACGACCAGATAAGGCTTGTCGCCAAGTTTGCCGTGACCATAATGCCGGTCACGCGTCAGGCCAGGAATATCGGCGACGAGGGCATCCCGTGTTTTGGTCAGCCGGTTAAACAGCGTCGATTTGCCGACGTTGGGACGGCCGACGAGTACGATAGTCGGTTTCATTGCGCCTCAATGGCATAGATACTGCCGTTACGTGTCTGCAAAAGCAGTGCGCTGCCTAAGGGCTGCAAGGAAGCAGTAATCGCACTTCCATCTGTTGCCAGGCGAGCTGCGAAGGAACCGTCTTCACGACTCAGAAAATGCACAATTCCCTGCACATCGGCCACGACGATCAAACCACGCCTTGGGAGCGGTGCAGTCAGTCGTCGCAGTGAAAGCTTGTCCTGCTTCCAGATGCTGGCGCCGCTCGCCCGGTCAAGCGCATGCACGGCACCCTTGTCATCTGAAACATAGACGTAGCGACCATCGATCGACAAACCGGCAGCACTCGACATGTCTCGCGCCCATGAAAGATTGCCGCTATTCAGATCAAAACAGGCAACGCGCCCCTGAAATGCAACGGCACAGATATCGCGCCCGTCAATCACCGGGGTGCTGGTGATGTCAGCCACTCGATCAAGTTCGGTCGCTCCTTTTGGCAAAGCGACCGTACCTTCCCAAACTGCAGCACCATTATTGATGCTCATCGCGATCAGCTTACCGCCCGGAAAACCTGCAAAAACGTATTTTTCAGAAATAACAGGGCTGGCCGTAACGCGCAGGGATAAAGCAGGCGTTGGTCGCTGATAAATCCACTTTCTTTTGCCGTCACTTGAATCGTAAGCGGCGACCCGGTTGTCACCACTTCGCACAATGACAATACCTTCACCAAGCACTGGCGCAGCTAGAATTTCGCTAGTTGCTTTGGCTTTCCAGAGCGGTTTTCCGTTCTCCGCAGAAAAAGCCAGCACATCGCCTTTGGGCGAGCCGACCACAACCATGCTGCCATTCGCACCCACACCACCAGAAACTGCCTGACCGGCATTGATACGCCAGACTGGCTTGCCATCGTCAAGACGCACAAGGTTTCCATCCCGGCTTACCGCATAAACCGATGAACCGACTACTGCCGGCACCAATACGTAATCTTCTCCTTTGCCAACGTTTTCGCGCCAGACAATGCGCGCCTCGGTAGTCGCCTGGATCGGTAGTAATTCAGCCATTTTCGGCCCGCTTGGCGCACTCGAAAACGGATTGATTGAATCAAGGCTAGAACAACCTGCCAGCAGCAGTGGCAGCATGGCTGCGGCAAGAAGTTTTTTCATTACTTGCTCTCCCCGAGCGCATCGAGTTTCTGTTGCAGCATTTCCCGGTACGGCGCGTTAGCCTGCTTGTCCTGCAAAGAGTTTTTACCTTTACCTGTTTTGTCACCTTCATCAAGCTTGGTAAGCGCTGTCTGGTAGGCACTGCGCGCTTCGGACTTTTTACCCTGAGCATTCAGAACATCTCCGCGACTCTCGGCAAAACGTGTGGCAAAACCGGCGCTGACATTGCCGTCTAGCTGTTTCAGCGCTTCGTCGTAAGCCTTCTCATCAAGTAAAACGGCAGCTAGGCGAACACGAGCCAGATCGCGCAACTCGTCCTTACCGTGTTCGACGACCCAGAGCAGTTGCGCCTTGGCCGTTTTTACATCACCCGCATCGAACATTGCTTTGGCAGCCGTCAATGCGCCAAGCGAGGCGTAGGTAGTACCGCCAAACTTTTCAAGAAGTTCACCACTGGCCGCCTTGGTTCGCTGTGAATCTTTTTCGAGTACAGCCTTCTGCAACACGTTATAGACCATCGATGCCTGTGCCGTCTGATTGCGCTGATACCAGTTCCAGCCTTGCCAGACGAGTACGCCAATAGCGGCTGCGGTCAGCAAACCAACAAGCAGGTTGCCGTATTGCTTCCACCACGCCTTCATTTCGGCGAGTTGTTCCTGTTCTTCAAGGTCGTAGGTAGCCATTACGCTTCTTCCATATCCATAAATGAGTTCATAATTTCGTCGGCCACATTGTCGACACTGACACGTTTTTGAGCACCTTCTTCACGCAGCGGCTTGAGCGTCACCTCACCGGCCTCGGCTTCATCATCGCCAATAATGACAGCGTAGGCGGCACCCGAAGCATCGGCTTTTTTCATTTGCGACTTGAAACTCCCACCGCCGCAGTGAAACAGAACGTTAATACCCTGATCACGCAAGCCCTCGGCAACCCGAGGCGCGAGGCGTGAAGCAGCAGTTCCCTGATGCACCACATAGACATCAACACACTGCGGCGCGGGCTCGCCACCTGCATCACGAATCAGGGCGATCAAACGCTCGACCCCCATCGCAAAACCACAGGCGGGCGAAGGCTTGCCACCCAGCTGCTCGACCAACCCGTCAAAGCGGCCACCGGCACAGACTGTGCCTTGCGCCCCGAGGCGATCAGTCACCCATTCAAAAACGGTCAGATTGTAGTAATCAAGCCCACGCACCAGACGCGGATTGATTTCGTAAGGCTGGCCGGCATCGCGTAACACTTGTTGCACTGCGTCGAAGTGCGCCAGTGATTCAGCACCGAGATGATCCATCAGCTTCGGCGCGCCAACGATCATTTCCTGCATCGCCGGATTCTTGCTATCGAGAATACGCAACGGGTTGCTGTGCAAACGCCGCTTTGCATCTTCGTCAAGCAGTTCTGACTGGCTCTCAAAATAGGTAATCAGCTCGGCACGGTGGCGCGCGCGCTCCTCCGGCTGGCCGAGCGTATTGAGCTGCAACTTGATGCCGTCAAGCCCGAGGTCATCCCACAGACGGGCGCCCATAAGAATCTGCTCGGCATCAATGTCCGGCCCGGAGAAACCAAGCGCTTCGACACCTACCTGATGAAACTGGCGGTAGCGCCCTTTTTGCGGCCGTTCGTGGCGATACATCTGCCCCATGTAGTAAAGCCGCTGCGGCTGCTGGGCAATCAAATTATGCTGGATGACGGCACGCACACAACCGGCGGTGCCTTCCGGGCGAAGCGTCAGCAACTCGCCGTTGAGGCTATCGACGAAGGAATACATTTCCTTCTCAACGATGTCGGTCACTTCCCCGATCGCGCGCTTAAATAGTGGCGTCGGCTCAACGATGGGCAGACGAATCGGACGATAGCCATAGCTCTTCAGCCATGAACGAACCGTTTCCTCGAACAACTCCCAGAACTCTGCCTCACCCGGCAGGATGTCGTTCATCCCGCGGACGGACTGGATATTTTGACTCATGATTTTGCTGCAATCTTTCTCTGGTAGGTGCGCGCCACGTAACGATCAACGATGGCGGTAAATTCTTCGGCAATATTGTCACCGCGCAAGGTAACGGTTTTTGCGCCGTCTTCAAACACCGGCGCCGCAGGCACCTCACCGGTACCCGGCAGACTGATACCAATGTTGGCGTGTTTGCTCTCACCCGGGCCGTTAACCACACACCCCATCACCGCCAGCGTCATGTTCTCTACACCATCGTATTCGATCCGCCACTGCGGCATGTTGTCACGCACATGCGCCTGAATCGACTGCGCCAATTCCTGAAAGAAGGTGCTCGTTGTGCGGCCACAGCCGGGGCAGGCCGCAACCATCGGCGTAAAAGCGCGCAAACCCATGGTTT
>CAJBIL010000431.1 GCA_903953145.1 uncultured beta proteobacterium | reverse complement strand
CAAGCCTGTTCGGCCGGCGTGCAAAGGTTAAAACCCAATTGACCGGACTAAGTATGTAGAACTGCCTGTAGAGGACTTGCGGACGGGGGTTCGATCCCCCCCGCCTCCACCATCACTTGCCGTAGAATCAAATAGTTAAAAAACGATAGCCACCGGAAGGTGGCTATTTTTTTGGGCTGTTTTGGGCTGAATGGTCAGCTTCGTGGTCAGCTTATTTTCTTCCGCCAACGACCCATACCGGAAGTAGCCGGCTCGAAGAAGCGGACTTTCAACTTTTGACCTAATAGGACCGCGCCCGGCTCATCTATTCTATGGTTTTGGCTGCCTGCGCCGGCGGTAGTCCATACGCGCCTGGCTTTCGCAGGTGGAGCGGTTGAGCATCTCATTCCAGCAACCACTACTATCCTCAGAATTGGACGTGGGTTTTGAGCAGCTTTCCGATGTGCATTTGGAGCGTATGTACTCGCGAACCTCCGATTAGTACCGATCCTCCACCGCTTTGTGTTCGGCATTTCTCCATACAGAAAAACCGAAGACTGCTGCTATAACAACAATTACAACTGCGACCCTTCCCCAGTTCCTTGCCACGCAGCGACCCGCTCCAACGAGAGCGCCGCGTACAGATGCGATCACACACGAGACGCTATTCGCGATAGCGCTGGTCGTTTTCGCTTTCCACGCACGCCGCTCAAGATCATTCTCCAGTGCTAGGCGTTCTCGCAATAGTTGAATTTTTTAAGTTCGTGATCAATTTCATCCACGATGCTCTTTCTGCTGAGGGGTTAGCAATCTCTGAATGGATAGATTGGCAACCCAGTGGCGGCGACGACTTCCTTGGCGCTGACGTAGTGCACTGCCGGATCAGGTTGGGCGTCCTGCTCGGCGGTGGCTGAGGCTTTCGGTGGGTGCGTCACGATGCGGGGAACGCGTTCACGGTCGCCAAGAATTGGCTGCCAGTGCTGTGAGCTTTGCTGTTCGAACTCGAAAACATCATCCTCGTGGTAGCGGACGTGACGAAAAAGTTTGTGCCACGTCAGGCCAACTTTGTCCTGCCGCCAGCGCCGCATTGTTTTCAGGCTGACTTTCCATCGGGCGGCGACTTGCTGTTCTGTTATCACGGGATAGTGCATTTTCGTATCCACGGCAAATATCACCATGACAACGCTGTTCGCCGCCGAAGCCAAGCGATATGTTCAAAAAAGCCTGGCATCATCACGCTCGGACAAAACGTCGCGCGTCCTTGAGCAGCAGAATTAGTTGCCGCTCGTGCGCAGGCGTTGGCTCAAAACCGAAACGGCGATAAAACGCATCCGCCTCAGCGTCGATGGGGTGCGTTAACAAAGCCCGAATACCCGCTTGCTCGGCAATGGCTACCGTGCGATTTATCGCGTCCTGCAGCAGACTGAAGCCCAGCCCCCGTCTTTGGTAGTCGAGATCAATAGCAAGTCTGGCCAGAATGACCAGCGGAATCGGGTACTGCCCCATCCCGCGACGAATCCGTTCAGGTGCCTCAAGCGTGTCGATCTGGCCAACGGTTAGGCTGAAGTAGCCTGCAACTCGCTGCTCGTCGCAGACAACAAAGGTTCTTGCGGAACCACTGCTCTGGGCTTGACGCGCATGACGCAGCAGCCAATCGGTGAGAGCAGGCTTTCCGCAGTCAAATTCTTCCAGACGGTGCGATGCATCAAGCGGCTGGGGTGCCGACAGATTCATTTGTTAGCCCAAACGGGACGCCGGGAAAAGAGATCAGCGAGGCCAGGATTGTCAGATTCCGGGCGGTCCAGCATCTCGAGGAGTGCTTGGTACTGGCTGCCAGAAACCATGAACAGGCGCTGGTCGAGCAAAGTGTGCTCGGCGGCCTGATAGGCTGCATCCAGAATGAAGTCCGTCAGCGATTTGTGCGCCACTTCGGCAGCGCGACGCAGCACAGTCTCCTGCTCGGGGGTGGCGCGCAGCCCAAGTCGAGCTGAGCGAGTGGTGGCGACGGTGGCAGACATGGCGACCTCTTATTGAATGTACGAATGACTCAATGTTAGTACAAACGACGCAAATTTTCCAGAGTGTCGTTTTCCATGATGTCGAATCAACGCCGGTGATGAGAAGGCGTTTCGATGCTTCACGATGCGAAATGCTCGTTTCGTACAGGTGGGCACCCGCAAGGGGGGTTGCTTTCTTATACACTGAAGAACTCGGACGCGGGTTCGGTTCCGTGTTCCACCACCAGTAACATGTTTCAAGCAGTCTGAAGAAGGCCAGAAAACCCAGTATTAGTAAGGTTTCTGGCCTTCTTCACGTCCAAGTCCGTCCTATAATCCTTTGCAAT